>JBDKJB010000219.1:0-4395 GCA_039796835.1 Pseudomonadota bacterium
TCAAGGAGATCACCTACATCCACGCCGAAGCTTATGCGGCGGGTGAACTGAAGCACGGCCCCCTGGCCCTGGTCACCAGCGCCATGCCGGTGGTGACCGTGGCGCCCAACGACGCCCTCCTGGAGAAACTGAAAAGCAACATGCAGGAGGTGCGCGCCCGTGGCGGCGTGCTCTATGTGCTGGCCGACGCCGACACCCGCATCGAAAAAGCCGAAGGCATCCACGTCATCCGCATGCCCGAACACTATGGCGCGCTCTCACCCATCCTGCACGTGGTGCCCCTGCAGCTGCTAAGTTACCACACCGCCTGCGCCCGCGGAACGGATGTGGACAAGCCCAGGAACCTTGCCAAGTCCGTGACTGTCGAGTGACGCTCAGATCGGCAGAAAAATCCGCTCAAAAAACGCCGTCAGCGCTTCCCTTGCGTTGAGCGGCAACACCTGGGCAATGTATTGATCGGGCCGCACCACCACCAGACAGCCGCGCTCCCGGTCGACGCCGCGCAGGTCGTATGCATTCTGCTTGCCTTCGCTGAACACTTTTTCGTAATCTCGCAGGCCATGGCGGCCCTTGTGCGGGAACAGCAGGGCGGGCATCTGGGTGACGGCCAGCGTGTCGTGGCTTTGCTGGAACACGGCCCGCATGTCGAACACAGCGTCCACGTCCGCCCCCGCTGGTGTGTAACGCTTGATGGGGGACTCAGGCGCCTCAGCCAGCCAACGGCACAGCTGACCCACAGGTGAAGCGGCGCTTGCGTCATCGCCGCGGCCTGCCCAGGCGATGAGACGCCAGCGGCCATCGGCCAGCAGCACCTGGCCCAGTTGCAAAGGCTTGGCGTCTGACAGCCGGACCACCGGCGCGGAATGGAAGCGGGTGCCGATCTCCAGACCCCGGGCCAGCGCCTGGTGCGTGGCCTGGCCGGTCAACAGGGCAGGCGTGTAGCGGGTCGCGGTGCCAGCCGTGTAGCGGCCATGTTGCACAAAATAGCGCTGCACCTCGGCCGGTTCAACGCCGGTGCCCACCGGGTCGCCCGGTTTGCGCAGCGGGGCGCTGAGCATGGCGGCCCATTCGCGGTCAAAGTCGATCAGCTGCTTGGCAATGGCTTGCCGTTCGGCCGAATAGGTGTGCATGAAGCCCGGGGCGCAGCGCCCGCGCAGCACGGAGGCCAGCTTCCAGCCCAGGTTGAAGCCATCCTGCATCGACACATTCATGCCCTGGCCGGCTTTGGGGCTGTGGGTGTGGCAGGCGTCACCGGCAATGAAGACGCGGGGGATGCGGGTGCCCACTTCCTCTTCAGCCACGTCGTCAAACTTGTCGCACAGGCGCTGACCAATCTCGTACACCGACCACCAGGCCACCTCTTTCACGTCCAGGGTGTACGGGTGAAAGATGCGCTGAGCGGCGGCGATGAGCTGTTCGATGCTGATGTTGCGGGCCGCCACGCGCTCGTCGGCTTTGAGCTTGTCGAGCTCCACATAGATGCGGACCATGTAGCCGCCTTCACGCGGGATGAGCACGATGCTGCCCTCACTGCCGGACTGGATCAGCGACTTGAACCGGATGTCCGGAAAGTCAGTCACGGCCAGCACGTCCATCACGCCCCAGGCCTGGTTGGCCGAGTCCCCCTGCAACGCACGCCCAATGGACTGGCGGACGCCGCTGCGTGCGCCATCGCATCCCACCACATAGCGGGCGCGGATGGTTTCGACTTCGCCCACGTGGCCATCATCCTGCCGCTCCAGTCGGACCGTGACCGGGTGATCAGACGTGCCTTCGGGCGCGCGTTCCAGTCCCACAAGGCGGCGCGCATAGTGCGGCACCAGACCTGAGGGAGAGCGCTGCATGGTCTCCAGATAAAAATCGTGCACGCGGGCCTGGTTCAGGATGACGTGCGGCATGTGCGAGAGGTCATCTTCCACGTCCTGCACGCGGCCACTGCGGGCAATGCGGCTGCGGTCAGCGTCGCTGGGTTTCCAGAAGGTGGTCTCGGTGATCCAGCAGGACTCGCGCAGCACGCGCTCGGCAAAGCCAAAGGCGTCAAACATTTCCAGAGTGCGGCAGGCAATGCCGTCGGCCTGGCCCAGCTGCAGAGGACCGGGTTTCTGGTCCACGATCACGGTGCGAATGTCGGCAAAGGCCGACAACTGCGCCGCCAGCGTCAGGCCCGCCGGACCACAGCCAACGATGAGCACGTCAGCGGTTTGCGGCAGGGGCCGCTCGGAAGCAGGCGGCACGGGCAGCAGCCCAGCGTGAGTCAGGCCAGGGTCGCCGGGGCGAAAGCCGTTGAGATGGAATTGCACGGACGTATCCTTTTGACGGTTGTCGGTGTGTGGGATCTGTGCCCGCAACTGTGGCAGACGATCACTATGCCGTCAAAGCACAATTAAAAATAATGTGCATTTCATTTTGAAATACATTAGTACACTGCATGCATGGCCAAGCTGGATGTGAACTGGCTGGGGGTGTTTGTGGAAATCTACAAGACCCAAAGCGTCTCGCGCGCGGCGCAGGCGCTGGGCATGGAGCAGGCGAGCGCCAGCCTGATCCTGACCAAGCTGCGCCGGCATTTTGACGACCCACTGTTCTGCCGCACCTCGAATGGCATGGAACCCACGCCTCGGGCGCAGTCGATCCATCCGGATGTGATCGAAGCCCTGGCCCGCCTGGACAGGGCACGCGGAGCGGCGGTCACTTTTCTGCCAACACAGTCCAGGCGTGAGTTCCGCATCTGCATGACGGACATCAGTGAAATTGTGCTGCTGCCGCGCCTCATCAATCATCTGCAACAAACGGCACCTGGGGTCGTAATCGCAGCAGAAAAAATCACGCCAGACAGCCGACGCCGTTTGGAGTCGGGTGAAACCGATCTGGCAGTCGGCTTTGTTCCAGACCTGGAAGCGGGGTTCTATCAGCAAGCTCTGTTTGCACAGGACTTTGTGTGCCTGGCGTCGAACCAACATCCCCGGGTCGGTGCGAGATTGACGCGCAAAATGTTCTCAGCCGAGGGGCACATTCTGGTCACAGCATCCGGTACAGGGCACTCAGTCGTGGACACTGCTCTGGCCAGGCACGGCATCAGTCACCGAGTGGTCCTGCGGGTGCAGAGTTTTCTGGGTGTGGCGCGCATCGTAGCCCAGACGGAGTTTCTGGTCACGGTGCCGCGTCAGCTCGGCCAAGCACTGGCTCTGCAGGAGCCGGTCAAGGTGCTGGAATCGCCGGTCGCCTTGCCGACCTACAAGGTCAAGCAGCACTGGCATGAACGCTTCAATGCTGATGCAGGCAACCGCTGGTTGCGGCAGGTGATGGCTGAGCTGTTCGCGGCACGGCCCCCGACAGCTACAATGCAAGCGCCGCTGTGATTTGCTTTCCCTTGCAGCGGCTATTGTCTGACCTGACGCAGCGCTGATCCAGCGCTTTGGCCGTCACACTCACACTCTCCCTCTCTTCGGCAAGCATTGCTTTGCATGCCTGCCTGCGCGCATGCACCCCACACAAGGAACCCCATGGCCAAAGAAGAACTGCTGGAGATGCAGGGTGTCGTCAATGAAGTGCTGCCCGACTCGCGCTACCGTGTGACCTTGGACAACGGCCATGTCCTGGTGGCGTACACCGGCGGCAAGATGCGCAAGCATCACATCCGCATTCTGGCGGGCGACAAGGTATCGCTGGAGCTTTCCCCTTATGACCTGAGCAAGGGCCGCATCACGTTCCGCCACCTGGAGCCGCGCTCCGGTGGTCCGGCACCTGCACGGCGCACGTACCGCGGCTGACGCCGATCTCAAGCAGCGGTCATCGCTGCGCCGTTGGGACGGCCCGCCGGGGGATGGCGGGCCACAGGCAGGGCGTGCGCGCCACATACGCCTGATAGGCAGTATCTTCCCCCCAGCGCTTGCGGGCAGCGGATTCCAGCATCGGCAAACCACTGACACGTGTGATAAGCAGGATCACAAAAAGCGGCGACAGGACCACCGCCCATTGCAGGCCCTGCAACATGGGCACACACACCACAAACACCCCCAACCACAGCAGGATTTCGCCCGCGTAGTTGGGATGCCGTGACCACGCCCACAGGCCCGTGGCAATGAACCGGTTGGCATGTGCCGGATCAGCACGGAACCGGCTTTTTTGCCAGTCCGCGATCACTTCGAGCACGAAACCAACCGCCCAGAGAGTCGCTCCGGCCAGAGTCCAAACAGAGGTCAGGTGCAATCTGGGGGAGCCCACCACGATCAGCACCGGACATAGGGTCAGGAACACCCAAAGTCCTTGCAGGGTCCAGGCCACCAGAAAGCGCAAAGCATCTGATTTGATGTGCTCAAAACGCTTGTCATGCCCGGCTCGGTGCACACGCCAAGCCAGAAACGCGCCCAGGCGCACCGCCCACACCCCGCACAT
>JBDKJB010000220.1:0-4390 GCA_039796835.1 Pseudomonadota bacterium
GCACGGCGATGGGCGAAAACTCAAGCGGCCCTGGAGTTGGGCGACGTCTGAGAGCAATTATGACTGAAAAAGAGCCCGAAAAAAAGGCCACTCGAAAGTGGCCTGCGCGTGCGGACGGAGCCTGTTGGGGCGTCAGGCCAGCTGTTTGTCAATGAATTCAGCCATCTGAGCCTTGCTCATCGCACCGACCTTGGTGGCCGCAAGCTCACCATTCTTGAACAGCATCAGTGTGGGGATGCCCCGAATGCCAAACTTGGCGGGAATGTCCCGGTTTTCGTCGACATTCATCTTGGTGATTTGAAGCTTGCCCTGGTAGGTGGCGGAAAGTTCGTCCAGCACCGGGGCGATCATCTTGCATGGGCCGCACCACTCGGCCCAGTAGTCGACCAACACCGGCTTGTCTGCCTTGAGCACGTCGGCCTCAAAGCTCGCGTCGGAGATGTGTTTGATCAATGCGTTGGCCATGGCAAATCCTTGGGGAGAGGGTTGTCGATGCAGGTAAAGTGGGGAAATTGTGACAGATTTCAAGTCATTGAGCCCGCGCATTGGGTGTGTGTTCGTCTCCAGGCATGTCGATGGCTGATGGCGGGGACTTGCCTGCGGGTCCAGGTCCGGCGGCTCAGGATTGGGTTGCGGCAGTGCAGTTCGTGGCCGCGCAGATGCGATTGCGCGCTCTGCAAGCCCCCGATGTGGTCGTGCTCGTCCCTTATGCACAGCTCATCCATGCGGCGCGCAGCGCATGGGTGCATGCGTTTGGACCGGGGCTGCTACCACGGTTCGAGTCCACCCTCAACTGGACGCGTGACCTGGGGGGCGCCTTGCCTTCGCCCGAGGACATTCGTTTTGATGCGGCACTGGACGGCCTGACCGCGCAGGGCCTGCTGGTGCGGTCCGGCCAGATGGCGCACCGGGCCGTTCTGGGGCCCCGCGTGATGGAGGCGGCCTGGAGCTTGGCGCCGCAGGCTGCAGCCATTGAACCCGCCAGAAGATCTGCCTGGGGCGCCCAGATGGCGGCCCATCTCACTGCAACAGGGGCACTGCCACAACGCTCCCCGTTGTTGGAGTTTGAAGCCGTGGTCGCACGGGTGGCCCTGGCCTGGGCAGCGCATTCTGCCTTTGCCACGGACGTCCTGCTGGGGGCCGAACCGGCGTTGCTGGTGGTGCTCGATGGCTTTCAGGCCGATCCGATGACGGAAGCCCTGCAAGACAGACTGGGCGATCGCTGCCTGCGATGGCCTTTGTCGTCGGCCGTCCCCGCGCAACCTGCCCTGAGTGGTGTCCAGCTCTATCCGGCTGTGGACGCTGAGGATGAGGTACAACGTGCTGCGGCTTGCGTGCTGGCGCATCTGGCGGCAGGCAGACTGCCTGTGGCTCTGGTGGCTCTGGATCGACAGTTAACCCGCAGGGTGGGGGCTTTGTTGATTGGTCAAGGGGTGTCGATCCGCGACGAAACGGGCTGGAGACTGTCCACTACGCGGGCAGCCGCGAGTCTGATGGCCCTGTTGCGTGCAGCAGAACCCGAGGCGCGCACCGACGATGTGCTTGACTGGCTGAAATGCGCTCCCCGGTTTGCGAGTGAGCAGGTACAGGTTCTGGAGCATAGCTTGCGACGCCGTGGCGTTCGGGAGTGGGCAGCGGTCCCGTCCTCACTGCCGCTTGTTGAGACGGTGAATGCCATTCGCGCCTGCTTGCAGCCGCCCCAATCCATCGGACGTTTTGTGCAGTCCTTGCACGAGGTCTTGCAGGATTGCGGAATGATGGCAACGCTGGAGGCCGATGCGGCGGGTTGCGAGGTGCTGCAGGCGCTGCACCTGCAGGCTGACACCGAAGACCTGTTCAACGTCTACGACGGCATGGGTCCATCCCTGACCCTGAGCGACTTCAGTGCCTGGGTGAGACTGTCGTTGGAATGTGCCAATTTCTCACCACCTCATCCGGATGAGCACCAAGTGCTCATCCTGCCGCTGGCGCAATTGCTGGGTCGAGATGTCCAAGCGGTGGTGTTGGCAGGCTGTGACGAGACGCGCTTGCAGGTTTCACCCGATTCCCCTGGTCCCTGGACGCCCGCACAACGCGCGATCCTGGGCCTGCCTCCACGGGAGGCGCTGGCTGCGGCCCATCGTGCAGCATGGCACCATGCCCTGCGTGCACCGCAAGTGGACGTGCTGTGGCGCTGCAGTGATCTGGGCGAGCCAGCGTCCCCCAGCGCGTGGGTTCAATTGTTGGAACTCGAAGGTGCGCGGCGAGCCGCCGATCCACGGCGTGTGTATGAGGTGCCGCCGCACGCGGTCCACATGCCACGCCCGGTGGCGCCTCGGCTGCGCCTGAGCAAGTTGTCTGCCAGTGCATATGCAGATTTACGTCAGTGCCCCTACAAGTACTTTGCCCTGCGCCAATTGGGGTTGTCTGAAGATGCTGAACTGGATGAGGCACTCGACAAGCGGGACTTCGGCACCTGGTTGCACCAGGTCTTGCATGCCTTCCATGAAGGCCTGCTGGCCCAGCCCTGTCCCGCAGAGGCTGAAGCCTGGGTGACCAGACTGGATGAAGCGGCTGCTTCGGCCACCCGTGAGCTGGCACTGCCAGAGGCAGAATTTTTGCCCTTCGCTGCGGGCTGGCCACAGGTGCGAGATGCCTATGTGCGTTGGCTGCTCATCCACGTCGAAACCGGTGGGCAGTACCTGCAGGGTGAGGTCTGGAAAGAGATGGTCCTGCCTTTGGCCGAGGGAGTTGTGACACTGGTGGGCAAGCTTGACCGCGTGGATGTTCAGGCGGACGCAACAGTCCTCCTGATCGACTACAAAACCGAGGCGAGTTCCAAAACCGCCAAACGGATCAAGGCCGGCTCCGAGGACACTCAGCTGCCCTTCTATGCAGCGCTGTTTGCAGGCCAAGACGTCTCTGCGGCCTATCTGACCCTGGGAGAGCGCGACGGCGCCGGGTTCTGGGTCCAGCCCGACATTCTGGGGATGCGAGACGCTCTGCTCGAGGGCGTTGCCAGCGATCTGAACCGCGTGGCGGCGGGTGTGCCTCTGCCCGCGCTGGGCGAAGGGGCTGCCTGTGGCTATTGTGCGGCTCGGGGCTTGTGCCGCAAGGAACAGTGGTCATGAAGGACGCTGCCTACGAAATCAACGGTCAAAGCGTGAGCGCTCAGGCCTTCTATGCCGTGGCCTGCGACCCGCGTCGCAACGTGGCGGTGGAGGCCTGCGCAGGCGCTGGCAAGACCTGGATGCTCGTGTCACGCATTGTGCGTGCGCTCCTGGAGGGCGTGGCTGCGTCCGAGATTCTGGCCATCACGTTCACCAAACGGGCAGCGGGCGAGATGCGCGGGCGTCTGTACGAGTTGCTCCGAGATTTCCATCACATGAACGCCAGCGAACTGGCCGCTGAACTCGAGGCCCGAGGCCTGCCGAACACGCCGGACAACCGCCAGAAACTGGCGAATCTGTACCGACAGGTGTTGCATCAGGACCGTCAGGTGCAGGTGCGCACGTTCCACAGTTGGTTTGGTGCGATCCTGCGCGGTGCCCCGCTGGCGGTGCTGGATCAACTGCGCCTGGCACCCAACTACGAACTTCTGGAAGACGACACGGAGGCCAAGGCGCTGGTCTGGCGGCAGTTTCATGCGACTTTGCTGGCGGCAGACCCGGCGGCGCGGCGCCTGCATGCCGACTATCTGGCGCTCGTCCAGGAGCATGGCCGATTCCAGACGCAAGAGGCACTGTCCAATGCGCTGAACAACCGGCAGGAATTCGAGGCGGCAGATGTGGGCGATGTTCTGGCGTTGTCAGTGCGGCATTTCACCGCGCAGTTTCCGGAGTTCGCGGGCTGTGCCGACCCCCTGGATCGTGTGCGTCTGGACGCGCAATGCTGGGCAGAACTTGCACAAGCAGGCAGGCTTCTGGGGCAGGCGACCCAAAACAAATATCAGGTCCAGGGGGCGCTGCTCGAGCGGGCCTGGAGCTGCGGGGATGCCGATGGCGCGCTCGCTGCACTCCTGACGAAGGACGGTGAGGCCAGGAAGTTCAATGGCATGGTCGAAGGCCTTGACCACATCCGGCAGATGCAGGATCTGGCGCTGCGGGTCAGGGAAGCACAGGTTCAACATGCTGCCTGGCGGTATCAGCAGCGCATGACGGCCCTCACGCGGGCGTTGATTGCGGCATACAGCGCCGTGAAGCGTCAGCGCGGCTGGGTCGACATGGTGGACGTGGAGCGTGCGGCCACCGTGCTGCTGGGCGATCCGGTCTTGTCCGGGTGGGTGCAGCAACGCCTGGATGCCCGGGTGAGCCACCTGCTGATCGACGAATTTCAGGACACCAACCCCGTCCAGTGGCAGGCCTTGTCATCGTGGCTGTCAGCATACGCAGGCACCGGAGGCGGTCATGCG
>JBDKJB010000221.1:0-4377 GCA_039796835.1 Pseudomonadota bacterium
GGCGTGCTGTAAATCAGTGTGCCGTTGCTGGCCCAGGACGCCGTGGACGAAGCGCTGAGGTCAAAACGCCAAATGTTTCCTTTGTAGTCGGCCGCGTACACGTAGTCAATGGTGTCTTTGTTGCCACTGGTCTTGCGCACAATTTCGGTCGAACCCAAACCATTGGCTGTGATGGCGTTGTTGGTATTGAGCTGACGGATGATGGCCCCGGTCTCCAGGTTGACCACCAGGAGGCTGGCCGTACCTGCGGCGCTGTTGTAGCCATTCCCAAACACTGCCACCCAGGTTCCATTGGTCAGCTTTCCGATGGCCGGGCGGCCCACCACATTACCCAGGGAGTTTGCTGTCGGAAGCGTGGTATTCGCATTGATTTCCCACAACACACTGTTGGCCGAGTACACTTGGTCGTTCGGTGCATTCACGGCAAACACCGTTTTCGCGCCCGCTCCACCTGCGCCCACGACGATGGTGCGCCAGCTGGTTGTCGCATCTCCAGGTACCTTGATCTTGGCGTGGCCCTGTCCAATGGAGCCGTCCACAAAATACCGGTGTGAATAAGCCGTAGAAGCCAAATCTTTGATGTTGGTACGCGCAGCTTGCGGGATGAAACTGAACAACTCCCCCCCACCCGTCACAGTGGGGGCAGCATTGAAAATATGAAAGAAGCCTTCGTTGGCTCCCACAGCCAGAGACTCTGTGGTGAGGCTCACCAGAAACGCGGCATAGGTAGCATCACTGTCGGTGTATCCATAGTCTTTCTTCGAAATGATTTGCGGGTCAGAGTTGACAATGTCCCCCAACACCGAGCCAAACTCGGTGCCAGACGTGGTTCCTCTGTTGCGCAGGGTTCCACCTTTGCGCTCCTCCCCGGACTTCTCGCCCAACAGATATTCGTAAATGGTGCTGTTGCCAAAGTCGGTTTGCTCGCTGGGTGAGCCGGAAGAACTCAGACTCGAATATCCGCCACTCGTGAGCTGGTGAGGCGTGCTTGTGCCTCCACGCCCGAGAAACAGCTTGGTGCGGGCAGACGGCGCGCCCAGCAAAGCCGAGGCATCCCAGATTGTGGTGTTAGACACAGCGCCACTGCTCTCGACCTTGAATGCATACAGCCGCGAAGACCAAGTCAGCGAGTCGTAGTTGGCTTGGTAAATGGCAGCTGTACCCAGACTGCGCTGCCCCACGCCCACCACGCTGGTGCTGGCAACGGCTGCCAATGCGGCTGCCGACCTGAACGCCTTGGCCATTTGCGCGGGCAAATTGGCTGGATTGGTCACCTTGAAATAGTTGGTCGGATCACCGTTGCTGTCCAACACCCCGGGACCGCCATATTTGGCTGCATACCATAGCGGATCGCGAGGAATGTAGCCTGTCGTACTGGGGGTGGTCGCCATTGCGAAGGTGCGTGAAGTCGCGGAATTGGCCGCGGTACGCCCCCCCCAGGACGGGATGCAGGTGTCCAGCTGGGCTATCTTTTGATTGTTGGACGGAGTCCCGGAGGTTCCGGGGGTAAATCCCCAAGGCTTCGCAACACTGGCAGTGGTGGAGTCATATGCCACACACGTGTTGGCGGTCAAACCTCCCACACCCGTGGCATTGCCATTCAAGCGTGGGTAACCGGTGGTGCCTGGTCCAGGTGCCGGATCTTGTCCCGCCAAAGTGTCCAGGTAATACACGTTACCCGCAGCACTCACCGTGCCAGAACCGGCCGTGTTGTTGCGCATCTCCAGATACATGCCATCTTTGGTCGTGCCCGAGATCACGTAGCCCATGTGGGACTCAATACCGCCCGGGAACGGATCCAACTGAGTCATCTGCACAGTGATACTCGACCCGCTGATCGTGATGTTGTAGACCGCCTGTGCATCGGTTTCATTGTCCGTACCCTGATCTCCATCGGAGAAGTTGACGATGGCCCGGATGTTGGTCGCGGTATAGGTGTCAAAGTAAAAACCTGTGATCGCTCCGGTAGCTTGATAAGCACCCGGCGCCTTGTTGATGCCCGCATTGCCTACAGCCTTGGAAATCGGGACGATCGTGACCACCCCACCGCTTGGGTTGGGAATCTCGATCTTGGGTGTGAGGCTGCCCAGAGCAACAGCCAGCGTGTCGATCTTCGAGCCAGCTACGGTGGACACCGCTGGAGTGCCACCAGGGTTACCGATCGGAACGCCGGTGGTGCGCGCAAACCGTGCCACCGAAGCGGCAAAGTAACTGCCTTCAGAGCGCGTTTCGTCCGGGGCGTGTCCGCGCAACTGGGCAAATGACGAAGCGGGTTTGCTGGTGGGGTTGCCGTCTTTATTGGTACCTGATTGCCCGATGAACACTGAGCGAGAGCCGAGGGATTCGGCCGTCCAGATTGTCCCAGCCTCAGTGTTCACGTTGAGGCCCGTCAAGTCATTGGCGCCCAAGGCAGTTCCGAATCCTGTCGTCGGGGTACTGAAGTAGCTGCCAGGCAATTGGTCAGAATCGAAGCTGGTGATCGGATCCGCAATCACCATCTGCACTGGGCGGGAACAGATCGGGTTGCCATAGGTGGGGCCGGTGGACGTCTGAGTTTTCGACTGAAACGGGTTTTGCCACGCTGGCGGACTACCAAACCCGATGGTGGTGTCGGCTGTCAACACCCCTGAATTGGTGAATGCAGTCATGCCGGCACCCTTACCGGAGAAGTAACGCAATCCCTCGTACATCATTTCGGCGATCGGAGCGCCCCAGGATTTGCAGTCCCCTTGGTTGCGGTCACCGCTGGTCTTGTAGCCGCAGTCATAAATGCTGCCGTTCCAGCCATGGATCGTGATGCGGTCGATCGTGCGGGCGATGCCGTCTTTGTCGGTGAACGTGCCATTGGCGGTACTGAGCTCGTCCTTGAAGCTTCGAATGTTGCGCCGCACCACGCCACCAGAATAATTCAATTGGTAGGTGCCCGTGATCAAACCGAACTTGAGTGAATCTGTGGCGCCATAGTCGTGCAACACACCGGTTGGCTTGTACACACTGGGCGTCAGCGTCGGATATCCCACACAACCTGCTTCGCGCACCCCTGAAATTGGCACGCAAGCCTCCACCTTGAGGGCCAAATCGGTAGCAGCCACACTGGTACGCCCACCTCCTTTGACAAAGTTAGCCGGATTGCTGGCAATGCCCTGAGCGACGTCGGCCGACGCCCAGTACCAGATACGTTCGGTGGTCAGGTTCGCATTGGTGATATAGCGCAGCACGGGGGCTACTGTTGTGATGCTTGCGGCTGTCGAAGCAGATGCGCCACTGGCCGGCGGAAATTTGGGGGGAAAAAGATAAGTCGGATTGGCGTTCGGGCTGAGCACCGTGAACAAATGCTGATTGCCTGCAGTGGGAACTGCCAGTTTGGTGTATTTGCGGATGTCGTAGGTGTCCCGTCCGGGCCGGAATTCCTTGCCCCAGACATGGCTGTCCTTCGGGATGGAAGCACCCGTCAGAATGGTAGACGCAGTAGATCCAGATAGAGTGGTGGTGCTGTCCACCACACGATAACCACCATACAGCACGCGACGCAACGCATCCATGCGGGACGTGGTGGCCCAGTTCATCCAATTGCCGTGCCAGTACTGAACACCCGCAATCCGGCACCCAGTGTTGCTGCCATCCACATTGTCGTCCGCCACGGCATTGGCCACCGGGCGCAGCACGTTGCCATAGGTCGTGATGGACACCACGTCGTAGCAGCGGCTCGACACAAAGTTGCCGTAGTAGGTGATGCTGGGCTTGAAGCCGATGTCGATGGTGCCGTCACCATCGATGTCACTCGTGTCGTTGTAAGCAGCGTAAAACAGGCGGTGATCGCGACTCATGGTCATCATCACCAAACCAGGTGCGGTCTTCAACGCCAGCAGTGGGGTGTCCGCCATGCTAACGGTTTGCGCCAAGGCTGCTGGCGGCATCCAGATGACCGATAGCATGACCGTCACAACAGCGCCAATGCGCCGGGCCAGTCGGCACCACAGACCATGTTCAGGGCAGGTGTTTGAGGAATTCATAGACTTTCTCCTTGTGGCACGGCAGGCCGGGCCGGTGCGCTCACGGTGTGGTGGTTCTGCTGTAGTTGGTCTGCAGCACAACATCTGCATTGCCAGACCCACCTTTGCTGCGTGACGTGATCCTGTAATTGCTGGTAGTGCTGCCCCCGCTGCTGACAGCAGACAAGAGTTCGATCACAAACTGAGCGTTGGAGTTGTCATGGCTGTATTTGGTGCCGACAGATGCCGAGCAGCTTTGCCAGCTGAAGGGAGTGGTAGTGGCGCAAACGCCAGCCGACACTGCCGCGCCGTCGCCTTGTGTCCAGAAACTACTCGTCCCGCCCTGGGCAAGCGGGGTTGCGTAATAGCCACTGGCCAGGGCTGC
>JBDKJB010000222.1:0-4367 GCA_039796835.1 Pseudomonadota bacterium
CACAACGGGAATGCGTCCAGCCCAAGCAGCAAGCCGGCCACAGGCCCGGCAATGATTAGAGGGACACCGGTCAACAACCAGTGGACGGTGCATTTGGCCGCAGATATTTCCGCCAGGGAATGCCCGGAGAGCACCATTTGCTCGAGCGAGCCATCCTCAAAGTCCGCGTCAAACAGGAAACCCAAGCCCAACAGGGCAGACAACAAGGCACACACCCACACAATGCCGCCGGCGATCTGCCTCAGGATCTGCGGCTCAGACCCCACACCCAAGGGAAACAGGCTCACCGCCACCACGAAGAAAGCGGCCGGCAGCCAGCAGTTCACAGGGCGGCGCCAGGCCAGCAACAGATCCCGGGACAACACGATGCCAAATGCGCTCATCGCTGGTTCCGTCTGGCGGGCAATTCCAGGCTCTCGACGCCGGAACCGATGTGCGGAAGGGCGACATGCGTGGCGAGAAGCGCCGCGCCGTTCCGCTGCAGGTGGCTGGCCAGGATGTCACCGACGGTCCGGCAAGCCCTGTCATCCAGGGCATCAAACGGCTCGTCGAGGATCCAGAGCACGGAGGCGTCTTCCAGGGCCAAACGCGCCAGCGCCACACTGCGCCGCTGCCCCTGCGACAGGGTCTTGATCCACGCGTTGCGACGGCCGCCCAGATGGAATCTGTCCAGTGCATCGGTCAGCTCCCGAGGTTCAGGGTTCTTACCAGCCAGCCGTGCCAGGAAGGCCAGAGACTCCAGCGCCGTGAGCTCGCCTTTCAAGGAGTTTTCATGCGCAAGGTAGGCGCAGTAGCCGGGTGCCGCCCTTCCCTTCAGGGAGCCCCAGGCAAACCAACCCGCAGCCGGAACGGTCAGCCCTGCAGCGGCCCGCAGCAAGCTGGTCTTCCCTTGCCCGTTCCGTCCCTTGAGCCAGTAGAGCTTCCCGGCTTGGACGGAGAAGGAAAAATCGGAGAAGAGAGTTTCTCTGCCTCGACTCACAGCAACGCGATCGGCCCTCAGAATCATCTTTTCGGCGTCCACATCAGAAGTCATAACGCCCACCAAACGAGTAGCTGAACCGGTTGCTGGAAGTGACACTGGAGACACCCCCGACTGGCGCTGAAAGCGATTCCGAGCGTTCGTAATTGAGGTCCGACTCCAGGGCAATCTTTTGGTGGATGCGGTAGGTCAATCTCAGGCCGGCCGCCATCGTTCTGATGGATGAACCGGAAACGTCGTCTTGCAAGAACATCTTGAGCGACGGCTCGAACTGCCATACCTCCTTCACCACAGACATGTTGTTGTACGCGAGCAGAGTCCCGCGGTAGGTAGGCCCCCCAAGTTGGCTCACACTGAGCACGTGCGTGTCGCGGCCCGAATACAGGTTGGAGCCGATCAGCTGCGCACCGACGCTCCAGAGGTTTCCTGTCCCAGGCTGCCCGGCTGGCAGTAAAACAGGCACCGGCTTGAGTTCGTCCACATTCGTCATCCCTACATCTGCACCAACTTGCCACTTGGCGTTCAGGGCAGTGGTTACCGAGAGTCTGGCCTGGGTCTGGTAGGCCGAAAGACCTTTGGCCTGGGCACGCAGTGTTTCGATCGGCGTGGTGCCCAGCAGGTCCTGAATCCGCCGGGCAGGTACCGCCAGCGCGGGATCCTGGAAGAACAGCACATTGCCCAAGGACAGCACGGGGGTGGTCCGGCGGTCGAACATGGCATTGACCAGCGTCGATTCGTTCGCCTGCCAATTGGCCTGTACGGCCAGGATGTTGACGGCGTCCAGCATCGGATCGAAGTCCACTTGCATGGAAGTCGACAGCCCACCCCGCAAGTACCGCAGGTCAAAGCCCACCGACCGCCTGTCGATTTCGCCATCGATCGTCTGCTGTATCGCGTAGGCGCTGCCGCTGATCTCTTTGGTCAGGTGCTCCGCCTCCACCGACAAGCCGTAAAAGTACCTTTTCGTGTCCAGCAGGGGGTCGCTGGGCGTCCCGGCCACCGCCGTGACCCTCCAGTCAGGCTTGAAGCTGTACCCAGCCTGCACGCCATCGAAGCGGTACAGCACTCCCCCCCCGCTCGGTGACTGCCGACCGACACGGATGCTGGTTCCGTTGACCAACGAGCGGTGCTCGAAGAACAGGGCGGACAGACGCTCACGATTGGAACCGTTGGGCATCAGGTCCGAGCTGTAGGCATCCCGGAAGACAAAGCGCATGTCCTTGTCGCTGTCTTTGTATCTCCAGGACAAATCCAGGTTGGATTGGATCAGCCGCTGGTCGACGTTCGACAAGGTGGCATCAGATTGCAGGACCGGCAGGCCACCGAGCACGGAATTCCGGAATTCCTGGGTGCGGACATCCGACTTGCCGCCGTAATAGAACGTTGAAAAGGACCCCGAGGTGGTCGACACCGCGGCCGCCTTCTGCGCCCCCGACCCTGGCCCTGGGGCAGCGACCGAAGGGAAGGCCGCCAGCAGCTGGCGGGTGCGATCGGCATCCGGCCCGCTGGGATGAAGTTTGAGAAACAACTCGAACTCCACTCTGGCCCTCTCCCGGTCGCCCGAATTGAGCCGGGCCAGCCCGATCAACTCCTGCGCTCGGCGGGATGAAGCGTTCTGCGGAAGATCCAGCAACTTGCCCAAGCGCTCGATCGCCAGAACGTAGTCACCTCCGTCAAAGGCAGTCTGGGCTGCCCCCAGATGGCCTTTTGCGGTCTCCTCGACTTCTGCGCTGGCAGCCGCCAATTGCGTGGTGCCTGACAGCTCCTGCTGTGGTGCAGGCAACGGAGCCTCCGGTGGCAGACCGACATGGATTTCGGCCGTTGGGAACCGCCCCAGCACCAGCTGCCGGGCGGCTTCGGCTTCCTCCGGTGTGGCGAAATACCCCACGTTGACATCGACCAATTCCTTGCCAGCCTCCTCGCTTCGCTTGCGGGTAAACACCTGATGGTTCTGCAAGCTGGCCGGAATTGACGCCGACATCGATTGGCCTGCCCCCGCAAGGCTCTCCAGCGTGATGAAGTAGCGGCCAACCTGCATTGGAAGCGCAGTGCTGGCAGCGAAGTTTGCTTTCGGCACAGAGACAACCAGCTCGATGCTGCGCTCATCCCTTCCAGGACGAGCCTGAAGAATGGAACCGTCACCAATGCGGACCACGAGCTTGCGCAATATCGTGCCGTGCGACACACTCGTTTCGGCCTCATCCGTAACAACGAGGGAGGGGGTCTGGTTGGAAGCCGCCAATCTCTTCTCGCTGACCAGGTCGGCAATCTTTGCCGCGTTGGGCAGCACCCGATAGTGGATCTGGACCTGATCCCCGCCTTGCGCTCCCACAGTGCGGGAATACTGGACGGGTGTCACCAACCGGATCTGGGCCACCACCTCCGCGCCCAGCAGTCTCCAGCTGACCTCTTCCAGATATTGGGCCTGGACAGGAGAAATGACGCAAGCAAGCGCCACAGCCATCCAGGGAGCGCTTCTCCTGAGCTTGACCGGACCCAAAAGGTCTCCGAATCGGTGCGAGATTGTTTTTTTCAATGTCATCTTCTGTTCAAAAAGACGGGTCAGTTCCATTTGGTGTAGGCACTGCCCTTGGTCCCCAGGGGTTTGTGGCAACCGGAGGTCGAGCAGTCGGGCTTGCCCGGCTTGTCGTGGGCCAAAGCCTTCTTCTGCATGTTTCCAAGGTAACTGGTGCCAGTCGCGTGGCAGGCGTAGCACCAGCCCGCCCCACTGCCCATGCTGGCGTTGTGGTTCATCGAGAGGGTGGTCCACACCACCGTTCCGGTGTGACAGGCCTTGCAATCCATCGCCGCACCATTGAGCAGCTGCGCCTCAGGGATGTGGTTGGCCGGCTTCGCTTTGGCACCACCGTTTTTCCCTTGCGAGACATAAGAACCGGAATGGCAGGACTTGCAGGTCGCGGTGCCCACCACCCCATGGTTCATCGTGACCGCCGTGAGAAAACTCATCTGCGATTTGTGGCAGGCATCGCACTTGGCAATTCCAGGTGGTACCGGAATATGGGCCGCAGACTTACTGACTGCCGATGTGCTCCCGTTGTGGCAGTTGTCGCAAGTGCCTGTACCGATCGCATCCGCAGCAGAGTGCGTGTATTGGACGTTCAACCAATTGGTCGTGGACTTGTGGCAGGCTTCACACACTGTCGCGTTGAGGTGGGTAGCAGTGGCTGGCTTGGCCGTCAGACCATACGCTGTCGTCGCGTGGCAGCTGGCGCAGCCCGTCACCACCGACACATTGGCGTGGAACTTGGCCGGCAACCAGTTCGGGTAGCCGGCCTTGTGGCAGGTCGTGCAGTTGGCCGTTGTGACGATGTGATTGGGCGTCTTGCCGGTCGCCGTCGTCCCGTTGTGGCAGGTGGAACACATCGTG
>JBDKJB010000223.1:0-4356 GCA_039796835.1 Pseudomonadota bacterium
GCGAGAATCCGGCGCATGAACCAGGATCTGTCGATCATCCAGTTGATCCTGCACGCCAGCGTGGTGGTGCAGGCAGTCATGGCGCTTCTGCTGGCGGTGTCGGTCACCAGCTGGGCGGCCATCATCCGCAAGCTCATTGCCCTGCGTCGCATCCAGCAACTCAATCGGGAGTTTGAAAAAGACTTCTGGTCAGGCACCAGCATGAACGAACTGTTTGACGCCGCTGTGAAGAATGCGCGCCAGTCGGGCCCGCTGGAGCGCATCTTCGCCAGCGGCATGCGTGAGTTCCAGAAGCTCCGTGAAAAACGCATCAGCGACATTTCCACCCTGATGGAAGGCTCGCGGCGCGCCATGCGTGCCAGTTACCAGCGTGAGATGGACGCCATTGAAAGCAGTCTGTCGTTCCTGGCTTCGGTCGGCTCGGTGTCACCCTACGTCGGCCTGTTTGGCACGGTGTGGGGCATCATGCACGCCTTCACGGGGCTGGCCTCCTTGCAGCAGGTCACTCTGGCCACGGTGGCACCCGGCATTGCAGAGGCGCTGGTCGCCACAGCCATTGGTCTCTTCGCCGCCATTCCTGCCGTGGTCGCCTACAACCGCTTTGCACGTCAGATCGACCGCGTCAGCATCGACCTGGAGACCTTCACCGAAGAGTTCTCCAACATACTGCAACGCAACCTGGGCGCCGCATCTTCGTCCGCCCTGGGGTCCGCCTCGGGGCGCTGAGCACAGGCCGGCAGCGACCACCCATGCCCAGCCTCGCTTCCCGCGGCAACCGCCGTCGCCGCACCATCAATGAAATCAACATGGTGCCCTTCATTGATGTGATGCTGGTGCTGCTCATCATCTTCATGGTGACGGCCCCACTGATCGCACCGAGCGTCATCGAACTGCCCAGCGTCGGTCGAGCAACCAAGGCACCCGATCAAGTCATCGTCGTGATGCTTGCCAAAGACGAGAGCCTTTCGGTCAAAACCGGTGATTCGACCCAGTCCATCACACTCAAAGACCTCCCCCATGCGGTGCGCAGTGCCACCTTGCCATCTGCTGGCGCTGCGGCTTCCGGCAGCACCGCCGTGGTCATCAGCGCGGACAAGCAGGTCAAGTATGAATCGGTGGTCAAGGTTGTGGACTCCCTTCAACGGGCCGGCATCCAGCGCGTCGGCCTGTCGGTGCAGTTGGCCAATTGATGCGCCCGATCGCCATGGCCACCGTTGCAGACCGTTTTGAATTTACACCTCCGCCTGCGCCCGGCATCGGGCCCGCCATGGCGCTGGCCGTGCTGGTCCATCTGGTGCTGTTGGCAGCGCTGACCTGGGGCGTGAGCTGGCGCCGGGACGCCAACTTGGTAGCCTCTGCCGTGGAACTGTGGGCCACCGTTCCACAAGAATCTGCTCCAAAAAAGGAAGCTGAAAACATCAACAAGACGACGGAAAAGCCAGCAAAAGACCTTTCAACATCTGCGCCGGCACCGCCTGCTCCACCCGACATCGTGACTGAGCGGGAGAAGAAGCGTCTGGCAGACTCCAAGAAGGCCGAAGACGGCAAACGCCGCGAGGCCGATGCTGCCAAAAAGCTCGCCGCACAGCGGGCCGCTGTGGAAGCCGACCGTCAGAAGCGGCTGGAGCAGTTGACCAGACTGGCTGGCACGGCCAGCGCTGCTGACGGCAAAGGCCCGGCCACTCATGCAGGAACAGCAGCCCAGTCTGCTGGACCATCAGCCAGCTACGCCGGGCGCATTGTGGCGCGGGTGCGCCCCAACATCGTGTTTACCGAACAGATCAGCGGCAACCCGGTTGCCGAAGTCGAGGTGCGCACTGCCCCGGACGGCAGCATCCTGAGCCGTCGCCTGCTCAAGTCCAGTGGCATACGAGCCTGGGACGACGCGGTGCTCAAGGCCATCGACAAGACCGAAGTCCTGCCCCGTGATGTGGACGGCAGGGTGCCCAGCAGCCTGATCATCGGCTTTCGGCCGCGCGATCAGTCGTAGACAATCTCCGCCTGTCCTTCGTGCGCCTGGGCACGCCAGCTGGCCAGGGCCGCCCCAGTCGGAAAAAAGCGCGCCGAATCCTCCAGTTGCAGATCGGCGCGCACCTGGTGCGTCGTTTGCGAGCACAAATCATCTGCGGGCAATTGCCCCTGGCGTTGCATCGCCAGACGGATGCCCAGGCCGCGCCAGACGTCGCCCTGCTCGGTCACCTCGCGCTGCGGAGGGAATTCTTTGAGCAAGCCCGTTACGTCGGGCGCCACACCATTGACAGCCACCCGCAGGTACTTGCCAAAACGGCAGCGAGCCTGCTCCAGGCTCCACACCTGCTGGACGCTGAACATGCTGCCGCCCGAAAATCGGTCGGCCTTGAGCACCCCCATCGCCACGATGAATTCATCTTCCTTGAACAGGTTTTTGTGGCCATTCAACAGACTCTCTTCGACCCGCGCGTCAATCGCAGCCGACTTGTCATCCAGCTTGAACAGGCCCAGTTTTCCGCGCTGCCCATTGATGATACGCAGATCGTTGACGATGCCCGCCAGGACCTGCGGCTCGCGCGTATCGATCAGGTCGGCAATATGACGCTTCACGAACTTGCGCACTTCGGCGGCGACCTCGTCAAACAAATGGCCTGACAGGTAGAAGCCGATGGCCGTTTTTTCCAGGCTGAGCTGTTCTTTCACACCCCAGGGCACCGCGGGCACAAGTTCAGGCTCCTTCGTGCTGGCCCCGTGGTCGTCCGCTCCGCCCATGTCGAACAGTCCGCCCTGGTGCGCGTTGGCTTCTGCCGTGGCCGCAAAGTCGAACGCCAGGTCAATCGATGCCGCCAGGGCCGCACGGTTGCGCTGCAGGGTATCAAAGGCACCGGCCCGGATGAGAGCTTCGACACAGCGCTTGTTGATCTTGGCGCGTTCAACCCGGCAGCAGAAATCAAAAAGGCTGGTGAATTCCCCCCCGGCCTGACGGGCGGCGACGATGGCTTCGATGGCGGCGCGGCCCGTGCCCTTGATGGCCCCCAGGCCGTAGCGCACCAACTTGTCAGACACCGGCTCGAACATATAGCCCCCGCGGTTGACATTCGGGGGTTCAAAATCCACTCCCAGCAACGCGGCGTCGTTGAACAGCACCTTGAGCTTGTCGGTGTTGTCCATCTCCACGGTCATGTTGGCGGCAAAGAATTCGGCCGTGTAGTGGACCTTGAGCCAGGCGGTCTGGTAAGCCAGCAAGGAATATGCAGCGGCATGCGACTTGTTGAAGCCGTAGCCGGCAAATTTTTCCATCAGGTCGAAGATCTCATCGGCCTTGTCTTGCGCAATGCTGTTGGTCGCCGCGCCCTTGCGGAAGATGGCCCGGTGCTCGGCCATCTCCTCTGCCTTCTTCTTGCCCATCGCGCGGCGAAGCAGGTCGGCCCCACCCAGCGAATACCCCCCCAGGATCTGGGCGGTCTGCATCACCTGTTCCTGGTAGACCATGATGCCGTAGGTCTCGGACAGCATCTGTTCCACCAGGGGGTGCGGATACTCCACCGGCTCGCGCCCGTGCTTGCGCGCGACAAAGGTGGGGATCATGTCCATGGGGCCTGGGCGGTAGAGCGCATTGAGCGCGATCAGATCCTCCAGCCGGGTGGGCCGCGCGTCGCGGCAGGTGCGTTGCATGCCCGCGCTTTCAAACTGGAACACAGCCTCGGTCTTGCCGTCCTGAAACAGCCGGTAGGTGGCGGCGTCATCCAGCGGAATGTCGTCCAGGCTGAAGTTCTCCTGGCCTGGGTGCCGGGCCCGGATCATGTTGCGCGCGTGCTCCAGGATGGTCAACGTGGCCAGGCCCAGGAAGTCGAACTTGACCAAACCCACGGCTTCGACATCGTCCTTGTCATACTGGCTCACGGCCGATTCGCTACCCGGCTGCTGGTACAGCGGCGTGAAGTCGGTCAACTTGCCCGGAGCGATCAGCACGCCGCCGGCATGCATGCCCACGTTGCGCGTCATGCCCTCCAGCTTCTGAGCCATCTCGATCAGCGTGCGCACGTCTTCCTCACGGTCGATGCGCTCGGCCAACGCAGCCTCCATCTCGATGGCGTAGTTGTTCTTGTCGTCCGCCGCCTTGGCCTTTGGCGGGTAGGCCAGGGTGACTGACATGCCTGGCTTGTTCGGGATGAGCTTGCTGACACCGTCACAGAAGGTGTAGCTCAAGTCCATCACCCGGCCTGCATCGCGGATGGCAGCGCGCGCCGCCATGGTGCCGAAGGTGGCGATCTGACTCACCGCGGAACGCCCGTACTTCTCTTTGACGTAGTCGATGACCCGGTCACGGTTGGTCTGACAGAAATCGATGTCGAAGTCCGGCATAGACACGCGTTCTGGGTTCAG
>JBDKJB010000224.1:0-4348 GCA_039796835.1 Pseudomonadota bacterium
CTGGAGCCGTCCACTTTGACAACTTGGGCGTGTACGACGTTACTAAGTGTCAAGGCCGTCACTGCCAGGAAGCCGCTGACTGAGGTGTGCATGTTGCTCTCCATTGCCGGTGGCGAATGCCACCGTTCTGGAGAGAACTTTAGAAAGCTTGTGTGACGGTTTTGTGACAGCGTCCTACCCTGGCTTTACACGAGGAGCGGCCACACAAACGCAAACCAGCCGCCCACGCCGTACAGCAAGAGACTCAGCGCAAATACACATGAGCTGGCGCGCCGGGTGCGCAGGCAAGCATCCCGCAGTTGCGGGTCCAACGGGCAGGGAGCCCTGCGGCCGCGCCACTGCAATGCACCGCTGGCCATCAGCATGAGTCCTGCAAAGATGAAGACTGAAACTTTGTGCTCAGACAGCCAGACGATTTGCGGAAAGGCTCCCACCAGGCCCGACAGGGTTGCGCCAGCACCCAACGCCACCAGAAGCGCTGGGAGGGCACAACACACCAGTGTGGAACTGCTGGCGAACAGGCTGATGAACGACGACCAAACGCTGCGTTGCAGCTGCGCTGTGCCGTCGTCCTGCCCCTTCGACTGGAATGCATTCATTTGCGGCTGTTCGTGTACTCGGCTCTCACCGCCTCCAGCGTGGTGCCGGAAACCGTCTCGGCCTTCACCACGTCGTACCCCGCATCCACAATGCCCGCACTGATCCTTTTCAGATCGAGCTTTTGCCCATCCTTGGCTTCTACGGCAACGACCTTTCTGGCGAGGTTCACATAGACGGCCCGAGTCTCCGGCATCTTGGTCAAGGTCTTTTCAATGCCTTGGGCGCAGAAAGCACAGACCATGCCATTGACAGTGAATCTGGAGACTTCCGCGCCAAAGGACGCCACACTGCAGACCACAAGACCACTGACAGCAAAGGCTTTAAAAGTGTTTTTCATGGGATACCTCTCAAAAAATGTACATGAAATTGAAGCGGACCTGGCTCTGCGTGTTGGCGCCGATCTCGACAAAGTACCGCTTGTGAATGAATCGCATCATGGGCGTGGCTTCTGTACTGTCCGACAGCTGGTTCATCCGTCGCAGCTCCAGAATCAGCCAGGGCTGCACCTCGTCGTACTCGGCCTCATAGAACGAGAAGCCGGCCCGCACGGAGGCGTAGTCGTGGTTCAGTCCTTCGGCGCGATACAGCCGTGCAGCTCCTGACAGGTAGACCCGGGTGGTTTCATAGTCGATGGCCACACCAGGCGCCAGCAAGGTCTTTTGACCCGCAAAGCCACTGCCCCCCACCCAACCCACGCCACCGACAAACCAGAGATTGGCCTGGGAATGCTCGGCATTCCAGCGTTTCACCAGTCTCGTGTAGGTGGCCTCCGTCAGGTTGCGCGTGCGCAGCCCGTCATCTGAGCGCATCCAGATCTGGCCCAGGCCCAGCGCATCACGCGCAGTCACCGCATGATTGACCCATGCCTCCTGCCAGTTTGGCCCCAAGTCGCCCATGGCCATGGTGCTGTCTTTGAAGCCCATGGGACCTGCCAGAGCCACTGCACAGGTCAGCAGTGCCGCGGCTCCCGTAGAAGCCCGTTTTGTCAATTGAATCATGTTTGGATCTCCTGAACGTTGCAAATGTTCGCCAGACGGCTGTCTGGCGGACGCACTTCGGGTGTCAGATCCAGGATTTGGGGGGTTTGAAGCTTTGGGACGGTTCGATGCCACGCAATGTTTGGGGCGTGAACAGCGGAATCGCCCAGGCATGTGCCGGAGCTGACTCGACCCAGCGGACCGTCACGGCCAGCAGGTGACACATCGGGCAATCCGTGCAATGGGGGCAGCCGCCGCTTGCCAAACCGCCGTCCGGGGCGTCAACCGGGGAACTCGCCATGTCGCAGTCCATCGGCACAGAAACTGACGCCGGCGATGTGCTGAGATCCATCTGCATGGCCATGGCGCTGCCCAGCATGCCCTGTACGGGCAGCAACAGGATCAACAGGATGGACAGCAACTTGCGCATACTGGGGATGATAGGCGGAAGCCGAAAAAGTTCAACGCCGCCACAAGAAAAGTCCTGCGACCAACAAAGCCACATAGTTCAACGCCATGAGCCAGGGAGTGTTCCAGGCGATTCCATCAAACCCGGCATAGGTGATGGGATACAACACCGGGACCGGATAAAAGTCGGCAGAGTGAGTGAAAACGTCGATGACGATGTGCAGCCACCAGCCTGCCAAAGGCAGCCAGAACGCACGCCGTATCACCCACACCAGTGCCGTCACAGCCAACGCAACCACTGCACTGTGCAAGGCGCAATGCAAATGATGGCTCCAATGCGCCACCCACAATGGAAGATCGGGTTCGGTGGGAGGTGTCGCCAAGGCGAAATCCAGCCACGTGGCCCAATGACCACTGATCGCTGCCCACAGAGTCACCGGCAACATGTGAACAAGGTCTGGCAAAACGGCCAGCGATACCGTCAGACTGGCGGCTTGGCGAGACACCACGCGCTTGCGATGCCAGGCCACCAATCCGACACCTGTCCACAGTGCATGTGCAAGGATGTCCATGGTTCAGCCGGCTTCAATGGGAATGCCGCAAGGCAGCAGACCAAATTTCACTGCATGGCCTTTTCCACTTCAGTCACGACAAACGCGCCCTGCTGCTGCTCCGCGCTGAAGCGGATCTTCTCACCCGTCACCAGTTTGTCGAACAGCTTGTCGTCACGCACCTGAAAAACCATGGTCATGCCTGGCATGTCGAGGTTCTTGATCGGGCCGTGCTTGAGTGTCACCTTTTTCGCATCCTTGTCGACCTTTCGGACTTCGGCTTCGGCCATCTCCTTGGCCACGCCTTGGCCAGACACCGCGAATGCAGCGGCGATGAGAACTAGCGCGGTGAAAAATTTTTTCATGATGCTTCCTTTCTGCAAGTCAATGCTTGTGCGATCCATGGGCGTCTTTCGCCGCAGCGGCAGTCACCTTGATTTTGCCCACCATGCCGGCCTGGTAGTGGCCAGCGATGAGGCAGGCGAAGTCGAAATCCCCCGCGCGGTTGAAGGTCCAGATGATTTCGCCTTTCTTGCCAGGGCCGACGTGGGCCATGTAGGGTTCGTCGTGCTCCATGTTGGGGAACTTCATCATCAGCTGAGCGTGGTCGTCGTTTTCCCTTTTCGTGCCGATGACGAACTCGTGCATCGTCTTGCCATCGTTGCTGACGACGAATTTGACGGTTTCACCTTGCTTCACTTCCAGCGTGTCCGGAGAGAAGCGCATGCTGTCCAGCATCTTGACAGCCGCTGTGCGGGTAACGGCTTTGGCGTCCCCAGCGATGCCCCAGTCTTTCTGCTCCTTCTTCATGGTCATGGGCTTTTTGGCATGGGATGCATCGCCATGGGCCAGGGCCTGGCCAGCCATGGCTGACAGGGTGATGGTAGCTGTGGCCACGAGCGTGCGGGTCAACTTGCTTAGTTTCACTGGGTTTCTCCTTGGGATCAATGGCCAGCATGGCCTTTGGGTTTGCGAACTTGGACTTGAACTGGCTTGGGCGCGAACCGAGACTCCGGGGGGTTGTGCAGACCTGGCACCAGCCCGTTGTTGGCCTTCATTTCACTCAAGAAGCGCGCGGGCTCCGGCAGCGCACCGGCCCATTCATAGGCCTGCGTGCCCGGCGGCTGTTTGAACCAACCAGGGTCCTTGTAGTCCCCAGGCTTCTGGTCCTTGCGCACCTTGAAGGTGGTGAACATGCCGCCCATCTCAACGGGACCATACGGGCCGGTGCCTGTCATCATCGGCAAAGTGTTGTCGGGCAGGGGCATCTCCATCTCGCCCATGTCGGCCATGCCGCGCTCGCCCATCACCATGTAGTCGGGCACCAGCTTCTGGATCTTTTTTACCAGGCCCAAGTGGTCGACCCCGATCATGGTCGGGATGTTGTGCCCCATGGCGTTCATGGTGTGGTGGCTCTTGTGGCAGTGGAAGGCCCAATCGCCCTCCTCGTCCGCCAGCAGCTCGATCTGTCGCATCTGGCCCACTGCGACGTCGGTGGTCACCTCCGGCCAGCGGGCGCTTCTGGGCACCGGGCCACCGTCGGTGCCCGTCACCTCGAACTCGTGCCCGTGCAGGTGGATGGGGTGGTTGGTCATCGTCAGATTGCCGACGCGGATGCGCACGCGGTCGCCCAGGCGCACGTTGAGCGAGTCGATTCCCGGGAACAATCGGCTGTTCCAGGACCAGAGGTTGAAGTCCAGCATCGTCATGACCTTGGGCGTCATGCTGCCAGGGTCGATGTCGAAGGCATTGAGCAAAAAGCAGAAATCGCGCTGCACCGGTTCGATCAGCGGATGTTTCGCCTTGGGATGG
>JBDKJB010000225.1:0-4287 GCA_039796835.1 Pseudomonadota bacterium
GTTGTGTCAGCTTGCCTGCAACCCGAAAACCGACTCCGCCTTCGACCTGGGCACGCACTTCGGCAGCAAACTCCGCGCCCGCCTGCAACGTTTGCTCCCCAACCGTCAAGACCTTGACCGCACGAATGGGCTCCGCAGGCGGAGGAGGCTTCGAGCAACCAGTCAACGCTGCCAGTGCCAGAATCAGCCCTGGCTTGAACACAGCACGAAAATCCATGTCACACCCACCATTTCGAATTGGCACTTGTTGAAAGCGACCGACGGTCACAGCAAGACCGCTGCCCAGCGTCAGCAGTGCTTCTGGGGCCAGGAGGCGATTCTAAAATCGGCCGACCAAATCATGTCAAGTTTTATAGCGCAAGGTGATGCATCCACGACACCATTCGCTCAAACATCTCGGAAATTGGGGGTTCCACCTGTCACATGAACGAAGAACGACTGGCGCATTATGAGAATTTCCCTGTTGCAAGCTGGTTATGCCCGCGCCATTTGAGGGAGCCCATCACCGCCATCTATCTCTTTGCCCGCACAGCAGATGATGTCGCAGACGAAGGGGAAGTGGAAGCGGAAGCGCGACTTCATGCGCTGGCAGATATGCAAAATCTTCTGAAGGCGTGTGCCCATCCTCACATGGATGCTTTCGCGTCGTTGCCTATCAATTTTCAGCGCCTGGGCCTCGCCATAGAAAGGTTCGGTCTGCCGATACAACTGTTCACTGACCTTTTGGACGCTTTCCGGCTTGACGTTGAGATGACCCAAGCAGGCAAGACGCACCCGGACGCGCGATCCGTGCTGGGCTATTGCTCGAAGTCCGCCAATCCGATTGGGAGGCTGCTGCTTCAGCTTTATGGCATCACCGATGACCACAGTTTGAACCAGAGCGATGACATCTGCACTGCGCTGCAACTCGCCAACTTCTGGCAGGACCTGAGTCTGGACATTCCAAGGGGTCGCCACTATCTTCATGACGAGCAATGTCTTCAGCACGGAGTCAGCCGGGACATGCTGTTGCGGCAGAGGGACACGGCCGAAACGCAGCAGTTGATCCGCAGCTGCGTTGCCACAGCTCGGGCCACCATGCTGAGGGGTGCACCTTTGACCAAGATCGTGCCTGGTCGCGCCGGGTGGGAGCTCCGTCTGGTGGTCCAGGGAGGCCTTCGCATTCTGGAAAAAATCGAAACCCTCCAGCATGCCACTTTGAGCCAGCGTCCCAAACTGGGCAGATGGGATGTCCTTGTCATGGCGTGGCGAAGCTTGTGGATGTGACAATCCCGCCATGACTCCGCAAGAATATGTGCAGCAAAAGGCCGCTTCGTCTGGCAGCAGTTTCTACTATGCTTTTTTGTTCCTACCCCGAGACAGACGCTTGGCCATCACTGCCTTTTACGGTTTTTGCCGGGAGATTGATGACGTTGTCGATGAAACGACCGATCCTTCGGTCGCCCGACAAAAACTGGCATGGTGGAGAGACGAAGTCAAGGCCAGTTATGCCGGCTCACCGACGCATCCGGTCACGAAAGCGCTGCTACCGTGCACAAATGCATACGGAATCGAGCAGCGCCATCTGCAAGCTGTCATCGATGGCTGCCAGATGGACCTCGACCAGACGCGATACCTTGACTTTGCAGAGCTCAAGACCTACTGCCATCTGGTTGCCAGTGTGGTCGGAGAAGTGGCGGCACGCATTTTTGGCCAGACCGAGCCACAAACCACCGCCTATGCGCATTCGCTGGGCTTGGCTCTGCAATTGACCAACATCATCCGGGACGTGGGCGAAGACGCCATGCGCGGCAGGATCTACATCCCGATCGACGAACTGAAGCGCTTTGATGTGAAAGCACACGAGATCCTTTCGCGACAGACCTCGGACCGGTTTGTGGCCTTGATGGCTTTTCAGGCGCAGCGGGCCCGCCATTGGTATGGTCAAGCGCTTGAGCTGCTGCCCTGCCAAGACAGCCGGCGGCAAAAGCCTGGCTTGATGATGGCCAGCATCTATCGAACGTTGCTGGATGAAATCGAACGTGATGGGTTCCAGGTCATGAACCAGCGCACGTCCCTGCCGCCCTTGCGCAAGCTCTGGTTGGCATGGAAAGTGCAGGCCTTGGGACGACTGTAGCCATGCACGTGGGGGTCATTGGCGCGGGTTGGGCCGGTCTGGCGTGTGCTGTCCGCGCCACCCAACTGGGCCATCAGGTCACCGTCCTAGAAGCCAGCGATCAGCTGGGCGGGCGGGCTCGATCTGCACATTGGCCCGGCCATTCAGGCGCACCGCTGGACAATGGACAGCACATCCTCATTGGCGCCTACACCCAGACCTTGGAGTTGATGCGTGTGGTCGGAATGACTCCGGACACCCATTTCCTTCGCTGTCCCCTGACCTTGAAATGGCCGGACGGTGGAGGCATTGAGCTTCCCGACTGGCCACCTCCGTTGGATTTGGCAGCGGGGGTGCTGCGTGCCCACAGCTGGACACTTGCAGACAAGCTGAGTTTGCTCAGAGTTGGCAGCAGATGGGGCTTGGAAAAGTTCACATGCGCAGACCATTTCACTGTGAACGACATTTGCCACGGGCTCACTCCACGGATCCGAGACACCTTGATCGAACCGCTGTGTGTTTCTGCATTGAACACCCCACCAGAGCGAGCCAGTGCGGCGGTCTTCCTGCGCGTCCTGCGTGATGCCCTGATTGGTGGCCGGGGCAGCTCGAACTATCTGTTGCCGCGCCAGGACCTGTCATCGCTGTTCCCCCTGCCTGCCGTACAGTGGCTGAAGCAGGCCGGGCAGACGGTGCTGCGCAGGGCACGGGTTCCTGAGATCAACCTGGTGGGCAAGCTGCAGTCAGGCCCTTGGAAGGCGCATGACCTGATCTTCGATCATGTGGCAATAGCAACAGATCCATCGAATGCCATGCGCCTTCTGCAAGGTCTGACTCCAATGAATGACAAGCGTCTCATGGACAGAACCCAAGCCTGGTCAGCGCTGGTCAGTGATATGACTTACGAAGGGATGGGCACGGTGTACGTCCAGTGCGATCAGGAGGTGAGGTTGCCGCACCCCATTCTGGCTCTGAAAAATGGGGCGGACATTGGGCCCGCACAGTTTGTGTTCGACAGGGGGCAGTTGACCGGCCACCACGGCTTGTTGTCATTTGTCATCAGCGCCTGTACGCTGACAAGGGCGGACGCTGAGCTCCAAGTGCTTGAGCAAGCCCGGTCTCAGCTTGGCCTGCGCCACATGTCCGTCCATGCCATCATTGAAAAAAGGGCTACCTTCGCCTGCACCCCTGCCCTCAAGCGCCCATCCATGCAGATCGCACCTGGTCTGTGGGCATGTGGGGACTACGTGGATGGTCCCTATCCCGCCACTCTGGAGGGCGCTGTCCGCAGTGGCATTGCTGTGGCCGAAGCAGTTGCCAGCCGATGAGTGTCGTCACATCCAAGCACGCGTAGCATCAGCAACCCATTTCCGTTTTCATCGATTTTTCATGCATCCATCCATCGCCGTCCTGTATTGCAATCTGGGCACACCCGATGCCCCCACCCCATCTGCCGTCCGTCGTTTTTTGGCTGAGTTTCTGAGCGACCGGCGTGTGGTCGAAATCCCCCGTCTGGTCTGGCTGCCATTGCTGTACGGCGTGATCCTTCGGGTCAGGCCGGCCAAGACCGCCAGAAAGTACGGCTCTATCTGGCGCGCCGAGGGCTCACCCCTGCGTTACTGGACGGAGAGGCAAGCGCATCTCGTGGCAGATCAGTTGAGCCAGGACGGCCTCTCGGTTGCTGCGCGCGTGGGGATGCGCTATGGCACTGGCTCTATCCCTGAGCAATTGGAAGAGCTCGTCAAAGCAGGTGTTCGCAGGATTCTGATTCTTCCAGCCTACCCCCAGTATTCAGCGACCACCACGGCCAGCCTGTTCGATGCAGTGAATAGTTGGTCAAGCACTCAGCGGAATCTCCCGGAATTCCGCTTTGTCAAGTCATTCGCAAGCGACCCCAATTACATCCGGGCCCTGGCAAACAGCGTTCGTTCGCATTGGGCGCAGCGTGGCAGGGCGGAGCTTCTGGTGATGAGCTTCCATGGTATTCCGCTGCGCAACATCGACCTCGGGGACCCTTATGCCGCGGAGTCCCGTGAAACAGCGCGCCTGCTGGCTGAGGCATTGGATCTCCAGCCGTCGAAGTACAGGCTGACCTTCCAGTCCCGTCTGGGTCGCGCCCAATGGCTTCAACCCTACACGGAGCCTACCTTGGTGGACCTGGCCAAGAAAGGGGTTCGTTCGGTCGACGTCAT
>JBDKJB010000226.1:0-4287 GCA_039796835.1 Pseudomonadota bacterium
CGAAGAAGGTGGTGGCGGTGCGCGCGAGATGATTTCCGACGGCCTGTTCACCCAGTTCCCCATGGAGGCCGTGTTTGGCATGCACAACTGGCCAGGCCCCAAGATGGGCTCGTTTGCCGTGAGCCCCGGCCCGGTGATGGCCAGCAGCAATGAGTTCAAGATCACCATCAAGGGCAAAGGCGCACATGCGGCGCTTCCGCATGATGGCCTGGATCCGCTGCCCGTGGCTTGCCAGATGGTGCAGGCGTTTCAGACCATCATCAGCCGCAACAAGAAGCCCATTGACGCTGGGGTGATCTCCGTCACGATGATTCATGCGGGCGAAGCCACCAACGTGATCCCCGACAGCTGTGAGCTGCAGGGCACCGTGCGCACCTTCACCTTACCGGTGTTGGACATGATTGAAAAGCGCATGAAGGAGGTGGCCGAGCACACCTGCCAGGCCTTTGGGATGAGCTGCGACTTCGAATTTGCGCGCAATTACCCGCCGACCATCAATTCGACCTACGAAGCCGAGTTCTGCCGTAAGGTGATGGAAGGCATCGTGGGGGCGGACAGCGTGCTGGTGCAGGAGCCGACCATGGGGGCCGAAGACTTTGCCTACATGCTGCAGGCCAAGCCAGGCGCCTATTGCTTCATCGCCAATGGCGACGGCCATCACCGAGCCACGGGGCATGGCCTGGGGCCCTGTCAGTTGCACAACCCGAGCTATGACTTCAACGACGAGCTGATCCCCTTGGGGGCCACCTATTGGGTTGAACTGGTGGAGGCCTGGTTCCGGCAGCCTGCCCCGACCCGCGCTGCGGCCAGATGATCGGGCTGGTTGAGGCGTTCTCGGCAAGCTATGCCGAGGCGCGGGTCAAGTTCCTCGAGGCGGCCGCGCGGGCGGGCTGCAGCATCGAGTCCCATGAACACCCCTTGAAGGGGCGCGACGGAGAGACCCTGGCCATGGACGTGGCCCGTCTGGGGGCCCCCGATGCCGAACGTGTGATGCTGGTGTCCAGCGCCTGCCATGGCGTCGAGGGCTACTGCGGCAGCGGGGTGCAGGTGTTCTCTTTGCACGATGAAGATCTGCTGCAGCAGGCGCAGGCCCAAGGCGTGGCGCTGCTGTTCATCCATGCGCTCAATCCCTATGGGTTCTCGCACATTCGGCGGGTGACCCATGAGAACGTGGACCTGAACCGCAATTTCCACGATTTTTCCAAACCCCTGCCCGTCAACGCCGCCTACCGCGATGTGGCGAAACTGCTGGTGCCGGCGGATTGGCCCCCCGGCCTGGCCACGCACGCGGCGACCGCCGCCTACATTGCCACGCGGGGCATGAAAGCCTTCCAGGCGGCGACCTCACAAGGGCAACATGAATTCCCGCAAGGACTGTTCTTCGGCGGCACGGCACCGACCTGGAGCAACACCACCCTGCGGGGTGTGCTGCGGCAGCACGCAGGGCGTGCGACGCGGTTGGGCTGGGTGGACGTGCACACGGGCCTGGGGCCCAGCGGACACGGCGAGCGCATTTTTGCCGGACCGGACCGGGCCGAAGACGTGGCCCGTGCGCGCGCCTGGTGGGACGGTGGCGGCGCTACGCCGGTTACGTCCATCTACGATGGCTCGTCGACCTCGGCCTACCTAACCGGACTGATGTGGATGGCCGCACACCAGGAATGCCCTGGCACCGAGGTGACCAGCATGGCCATGGAATACGGCACCCAACCGATGCTGGACGTGATGAATGCCATGCGCGGCGAGCAATGGCTGCAGTTGCATCCGAAAGCGCCACAGGAACAGGCCAAAAAGATCAAGCAGCAGATGCTGGAGGCCTTCTACACCGACACCGATGCATGGAAAGGGCAGGTCATCAGTCAGGCCCGGCAAGCCATTCTGCAGGCCATCCAGGGTTTGGCAGCCTGAATCCCACGACACTAAAGTTTTAAGAATATTTCCGTTATTTGGAAACAATAGATAGCTATATTATTTGTAGCGATTGTGGGCAATTTCGAGCAAGCCGTCAAAAATCAGGTTGTCCACCAGCTCAAAGGGTTCGTTCATCGCGGGAGCCATCTTCCACCCGGCTCCGCCGGTCATGTAACACAGCGGATCCACGCCGCAGCGCCTGCGGACATGTTGCACCATGCGCTCGATGGCGCCTGCAATGGCGAAGGTGCCGCCACTGGTTAGCGCATCGCTGGTGTTGGTCGGAAACTCGACCACGTCCCCGGTCGGCACATGCAGGCCGGCGGTGCCACTCTCGAGGGCTTTGAGCATGATCCCGTGCCCTGGAAGGATGAAGCCGCCCAGGAATTTTCCTGTGGCATCAATCGCTTCCACCGTCACTGCAGTGCCCACCATCGCCAGCACCAGCGGCCGCGGTGTCAGCGGGGTGGATGGCTGACGCTGCATGCGGTGCCAGGCGCCAACCATGGCCACCCAGCGGTCCGAGCCCAGGCGCGACGGAAAGTCATAGCCGTTGGCCAGCCCCGCTTCGGCTTCGGACGCCACCACCCAGTTGGCCGCCACCTCCCACTGCGGGACCAGTTCCATCTGCTCCTGCACGCGCTGGCGGATGCCGTCACCGGCCACAGCGCAACCCAGCATGCGGGTGGGCACGGGAAGGCCTGCCCAAGGACCTTCGGCAAGTTTGTCGATGTTCTCCAGGAACTCGGCCCCCTGAGCCGTCGGCGTTGCGCCTGGCTGTGGAGCTTCATAGGTGGCCCACTTCAGGCGGGTGTTGCCGATGTCGATGGCGAGGAAGCTCATGGTGCGCTGACTATAAATTCATTTGGCCTGTGATATGGTCGACGCAATGAACGCGCAACTTTCTGCGGTCGATGCCATCACTGGCCTGAGTGCGCAACAACTGTCCGTGGCCATCCATGCGAGAACTGTGTCGTGCCGAGAGGTGATGCAGGCCTACCTGAGCCGTGTGGCGGCGCTGAATCCGCTGGTGAACGCCATCGTCAGCCTGCGCGACGGCGACCAGCTTTTGGAAGAGGCGGATAGGCATGATGCGCTGCTGGACCAGGGGCGCTCCAAAGGTTGGATGCACGGCATGCCGCTGGCCCTGAAGGATCTGGCCAATGCCAAGGGGCTGCCTACCACGCTGGGTTCTCCGCTGATGCAGGGCTTTGTGGCTCCCGAGGATGGGCTACTGGCGTCGCGCATGCGCGCGGCCGGAGCGATTTTCATTGGCAAAACCAATGTGCCTGAGTTCGGCCTGGGGTCTCACACCTTCAACGAGGTGTTCGGGCCCACGCGCAATCCCTACGACCTCAGCAAAACCTGCGGAGGCAGCAGCGGCGGTGCAGCGGCTGCCCTGGCAACGCATCTGCTCCCTGTGGCCGATGGTTCCGACTTCATGGGCAGCCTGCGCAATCCGGCGGGCTGGTGCAACATCGTGGGTTACCGGCCCAGCCAGGGCCTGGTGCCCATGTGGCCTGCCAGCGACGTGTTCATCAGCCAATTGGGCACTGAAGGACCGATGGGACGCACCGTGGAAGATGTGTCGCGTCTGCTGGAGGTTCAATCCGGGTATGATGTGAATGCTCCTCTTTCAGGAGCTGAGTATGCCCATGATCAAACGGGATTCAATGATTTTTCCTTAAAAGATCTGCGTCTGGGCTGGCTGGGCGACTTGAACGGCCACCTGGCGATGGAACCGGGCGTCCTGGCCACCTGCGAATCCGCGTTGGGGCGCATGCAGGCGGCCGGTGCCACATTGGAGCCGACCCCCTTGGGGAACGACGCCGGTCTGCCGGGCAGGTTGTGGGATGCCTGGCTGGTTTGGCGTCGCCTGCTGGTGGCCGGGCGTTTGATGCCTTTCCTGGCTCAACCTGACAACCGGGCCCGCATCAAACCTGAAGCGCTATGGGAAGCCGATCAGGCGTCGATGCTCAGGGGGGATGAGTTCATGCGCGCGAGTCAGCAGCGCTCCGCCTGCTACCAGCAGATCTGCCGCTTGTTTGAGCGCTTTGATGTGCTGGCTCTGCCCAGCGCCCAAGTGTGGCCGTTTGATGTGACGATGCGCTGGCCGCAGTCCATCCAGACCGAAAACGGAGGACGTGGCATGGACACCTACCATCGGTGGATGGAGGTGACGATCTACGCCACTTTCGCAGGGTTGCCCGCCGTGTGCATGCCTGCAGGGTTCAACGCCGCCGGTCTGCCGATGGGCATTCAGCTGATCGGCAAACCACGCGGCGATGCCGAACTGCTGCGGGTGGCGCGGGCATACGAGGTGCTGATTCCGGACCTGATGCAGCGCAGGCCCCCGATGCCCTGAGGCCTCAGTTT
>JBDKJB010000227.1:0-4279 GCA_039796835.1 Pseudomonadota bacterium
TGCAGAACAAGGACCGGCCCACTGCGCTGCTGCTGAGTCGGCAAAACATTGCGTATTCGGCCAAAGGGACCGCGGACGGCGAGGCGGCCGCGCAAGACGCCTTTGGCCTGGACGCCATCAGCAAGGGTGCCTACGTGCTGGCCGAACCTGCCGCTGCCGGACTGACGAAGAAAGCGCGGGCGGTCATCATCGCCACGGGCTCCGAGGTGCCGCTGGCCCTGGCCGCGCAAGCGCAGCTTGCTGCCCGGAAGATCGCGGTGCGCGTGGTCTCCATGCCCAGCACGACCACGTTTGACCGTCAGCCTGCTGCATATCAATTGGCCGTGTTGCCCCAGGGCCTGCCGCGCATCGCCGTGGAAATGGGTGCCACCGGTGGCTGGTGGAAATACGGTTGTGCAGCCGTGGTGGGCATCGACAGCTATGGCGAGTCCGCCCCCGCGCCCGTGCTCTTCAAGCACTTTGGCTTCACGGCGGACAATGTGGCGGCCACGGTGGAAAAGGTTTTAACTTCAGGAGCACGCTAATGGCTATCAAACTCGGCATCAACGGTTTTGGGCGCATCGGGCGCAATGTGCTGCGCGCAGCGGTGCAGAACTTCCCGGACATCGAGATCGTCGGCATCAATGACCTGCTGGAGCCGGATTACCTGGCCTACATGCTGCAGTACGACTCGGTGCACGGCCGCTTCAAGGGCAACGTGGCGGTGGAAGGCAGTACCCTGATCGTCAACGGCAAGCGCATTCGCCTGACGCAGGAGCGCGACCCGGCCAACCTGAAGTGGAACGAGGTTGGCGCCGACGTGGTGCTGGAATCCACGGGCCTTTTCCTCGACAAGGACGGTGCAGGCAAGCACCTGGCCGCCGGTGCCAAAAAAGTCATCATCTCGGCCCCCAGCAAAGACGACACGCCCATGTTTGTGTTCGGCGTGAACGACAAGACCTACAAGGGTGAAGCCATCATCAGCAATGCCAGCTGCACCACCAACTGCCTGGCCCCGGTGGCCAAGGTCCTGAACGACAAGTGGGGCATCAAGCGCGGCCTGATGACCACCGTGCACGCCGCCACCGCCACGCAGAAGACCGTGGATGGCCCCAGCAACAAGGACTGGCGCGGTGGCCGAGGCATCCTCGAGAACATCATCCCCAGCAGCACGGGCGCCGCCAAGGCGGTGGGCGTGGTCATCCCTGAGCTGAACAAGAAGCTCACAGGCATGAGTTTCCGCGTGCCGACCAGCGATGTGTCGGTGGTGGACCTGACGGTGGAGCTGGTGAAGGAAGCCAGCTACAAGGACATCTGCGCCGAGATGAAAGCCCAGAGCCAGGGCGCGCTCAAGGGCGTGCTGGGTTATACCGAAGACAAGGTGGTCGCCACCGACTTCCGCGGCGAAACCTGCACCAGCGTGTTTGACGCCGACGCCGGCATCGCCCTGGACGGCACCTTTGTGAAGGTGGTGAGCTGGTACGACAACGAATGGGGCTACAGCAACAAGTGCCTGGAGATGGTCCGCGTCGTCAGGTGATCGGGGCCAGGGCCAGCAGCTTCAGGTGAGCTGCGCTCTGCCAATCGGGTGGCTGCTGGTTCTTGGCTTTGAGGTAGTGGTGCGTGAACACGTCCAGATAGGCATCGAGCATCTGGGCAGCGCTCCACTCACCTGCCAGCGCCAGACACATGGCCCCCACTTCTGAGGTGCAATAGTGCCCGCTGTTGCGGGAGCGGCGCAACGGGTAGTGTGACGGCTTGTCGGGCGGCAAGCTCAACACGGGCAAAAGGTCCAGATACGGGCTCTTGCGAAACATTTTCCGGGCTTCGGACCAGGTGCCGTCCAGCAAGATGAACAAGGGGCGGCTGCGACCGTTGGGGTCTTCAGCTTCAAGGGGCAGCAAGGAAGACTTGGCACGCCCTTCGCCCGCAAATTCGCCAGGAAACACGACATATGGCTGCCATTTCCGGTCCGCCAGCAGGGTCAGCAGGGCAGCGTCCGGCGCGGTGCGGGACCAAGCAAAGGCAAACGTATCGGGCACCACATCGGCGATCAGCCACCCAGTGTTGCTGGGCTTGAGCGGTTCTTCGCCGCCCATGAGCAGGCACATGCCTGCGCCCGGGGCCGTCATCGACGCCCAAGTTGAACGCAGACCACACAGGCAGTGCGTGGGTGCCAGGCGACAGCCCTGACAGCGAGGGCCTCTGGGGCCGCCTCGGGCCCGGAACGGTTTGCCGCCGCCAGCCAGTCGCGCAGCGCGCAGACGGGCAACCGCATGAGGAACGTGGGGCGGTAGCGCGTCGCTGGTGGAGCTCAATGATGATGCCCATGCTCCCCATGGGCATGGCCATGGGTGATCTCTTCTGCGGTGGCGGCGCGCACCGCCAGCACCTTGATCGCAAACCGCAGGTGCTTGCCGGCCCAAGGGTGGTTGGCATCCAGCAACACCTGGTCGCCCTTGATCTTCACCACATGGAAGCTGCGCTCATGGCCTTGGGCATCTGCGCCGGTTACCTGGCCGCCCACCTTCACGCCGGGCGGGAAGTCGCGCTTGGAAATGCTGTGGGTCAGGCTCTCGTCGCGCGCGCCAAAGGCGTTCGGTCCCAGGTCCACGGTGGCCGTAAAGCCGCGTTCCTGGCCCTGCAGGGCGGTTTCGATTTGCGCAGGTGCGTTGTCGTAGCCACCATGAAGGTAGGCCATGTCTTTGCCCGCCTCCACCAGCTTGCTCATGCTGCCCTTGGGTGTGGGCACAAGCTCAAAGGCCTGGTAGCTCAGGGTGACGATGGTGTCTTTGTCAATTTTCATGTGATGATTGTGCCTTGAACTGTGTACGCCCATGAGTGATTCTGCCGCCTCTCGCCCTCTGAAGATCGCCCTCAGCGCCTGCTTCATGCACCCGGATCCTGCCCGGGCCTCGTATGGCCCCAAAACCCTGCACTTTGTCGAGCAGGCCACTGCGCACTGGGTCATGGCGGGGGGTGCCCTGCCCGTGATGGTGCCGCCCACCACAGGTGCCACGGCGCGTGGGCCGGTCAAGCTGCAGCACTACGCAGAGTGGCTGGACGGACTCATCCTGCACGGCGGGGCCGATGTGTCGCCGCACAGCTACGGCGAACAGCCCTTGCGGCCGGAATGGGCCGGTGACGCCGTGCGAGACGATTACGAGCGCGCCCTGATCGACGCCTTTGTGGCGCTGGGCAAACCGGTGCTGGGCATCTGCCGGGGCTTGCAGATGCTGAATGTGGCTTTTGGCGGCAGCCTGTATCAGGACATCCTCACGCAGTTGCCGTCGGCCCGCGCGCACGTGGACAGCACGGTGTTCGACCGCCATTTCCACCCGGTTGAGCTGGTGACCGGATCCCGGCTGGCGGAGGTGTTGTCAATGAAAAACAACCCAAATTTCCGAGATTCGACGCCGCAAGTTAGCTATTTGATCAATAGCATTCACCATCAAGGCATCAAGGACCTGGCACCACAGTTTGAAGTCGAGGCGCGTTGTCCGCAAGACGGGGTGATCGAGGCGGTGCGCTGGAAGGGGCCGAGCTTTGTCGCCGGGGTGCAATGGCATCCGGAATTCCATCTGCCAGCGGATGCCGCCGCGCTTGGCGTGATCGATGACAGCGCCCTGCTGGATGATTTTCTGCAGGTCGCGCAGCAGGTGCGCGGCCTGTCTCCTCCGTGATGCCCGAAAGGCATGGCGCAGTGGTACGCTGGGTCGATGGAACATTTTGACGTCCTCATCGTGGGTGCCGGCCTGTCCGGCATCGGCGCAGCATGCCACCTGCAGGAGCGCTGCCCCACCAAGCGCTTCGCGATCCTCGAAGGTCGTGACGCCATCGGTGGCACCTGGGACCTGTTTCGTTACCCCGGCATTCGGTCGGACTCCGACATGTTCACTCTGGGCTACCGCTTCAAGCCCTGGACCGCCGCCAAGTCGATTGCGGATGGCCCGTCCATCCTGTCGTATGTGCGCGAGACGGCGCGCGAGCATGGGGTAGACCGGCACATCCGTTTCCAGCACCGTGTGGTGGCCGCGGCATGGGACTCCCCCAGTGCTCGCTGGACGGTGACGGTGGAGTGCGGACCGCAAGGACAGGCGCAGACCCTGACCCTCGGTTGCAATTTTCTGTTCATGTGCAGTGGCTACTACCGCTACAGCGAGGGCTACACCCCTGAGTTTCCGGGTCTGGCAGATTTCCGGGGTCGCGTGGTGCATCCGCAGAAGTGGACGCCTGACATCGATTACGCCGGCAAGAAAGTGCTCGTCATTGGCAGCGGCGCCACGGCGGTGACCCTGGT
>JBDKJB010000228.1:0-4278 GCA_039796835.1 Pseudomonadota bacterium
CGTTTTGAGCCCATGAAGGTCACCGTGGATGGTCGCGAATTTGTAGCCGATCCGGCTGAAAAGCGTGACTTTGATGCTGCGCTTGAGATTTTTCGCAAAAGCGAATTTGCCCCGGCACAAAACGCGTTCCTGGAATTTGCCCGCCGCTACCCCCAAAGTGGATATCTGCCATCCGCCTTGTTCTGGCTGGGTAACGCCCAATATGCGACACGTGACTACAAGGAAGCGATCACCAATTTCCGCCTGATGTTGTCCCGCGCACCCGACCATGCGCGTGCGCCCGAGGCTGCCCTGTCCATCGCCAACTGCCAGATCGAACTCAAAGACACCCGCGCGGCCCGTCGCACCCTGGACGATCTGATCAAGGCCTATCCGCAGTCCGAGGCGGCCGCGGCAGGCAAGGATCGGCTGGCTCGCCTGCGCTGAACACGTATGACCATCGAAGAAGCCCTGCGCCTGAACAGCCACGTCCTGTGGCTGGGTTTCGGCGTCTCTTTCCTGTTTGGCATGGTGGCCCAGCGCACGCACTTCTGCACCATGGGCGCCGTGAGCGACGTGGTCAACATGGGCGACTGGAGCCGGGCGCGCCAATGGGCTCTGGCTGCGGGTCTGGGCATGATCGGCTTTGCGCTGCTGGCTGCCACCGGGCAGATCGATCCCACGCAGACTCTGTATGCATCCACGCGATGGATGTGGCTGTCGGCCTCGGTGGGCGGCGCGATGTTCGGCTTTGGCATGGTGCTGGCCTCGGGCTGCGGTAGCAAGACCCTGGTGCGCATCGGCGCCGGGAACCTCAAGTCGGTGGTGGTGTTCCTCGCGCTGGCTGTGGCAGCGTTTGCCACGCTGAAGGGCATCACCGCGGTGGCCCGTGTGGCCACGGTGGACCGTGTGGCCGTGGAGCTGACGCAGGGTGCCAACCTCGCTCAATGGTTGGCGCTGGGGGGCAAGGATGCCGCTTCGTGGTGGTTGCTTCCGGGCGGTCTCCTGGGTGGGGTCCTGGTGCTGTGGGCTGTGCTGGGCCGAGGGTTTCGCACGGCAGACAACCTGCTGGCCGGGATCGGCATTGGCGCTTTGCTGGTGCTGGCCTGGTGGGTCAGCGGGCATGTCGGCCACCTGGCAGAACACCCCGAAACCCTGCAGCGGGCCTACCTGGGCACCAGTTCCGGCCGCATGGAGGCCCTGAGCTTTGTTGCACCGATCGCCCATTCCATCGATTGGTTGATGTTCTTCAGTGACAAATCCAAAACCCTCACGCTCGGTGTGGTGTCGGTGCTGGGGGTGGTGGCCGGATCGTTTGTCTGGGCCAGGCTGTCGGGTAGCTTCCGCTGGGAGGGCTTTGCCAACGTTGAAGACCTGGCGAATCATCTGTTGGGCGGTGGGCTGATGGGGGTGGGCGGCGTCACCGCAATGGGCTGCACCATTGGTCAGGGGCTCAGCGGCGTGTCCACATTGAGCCTGACCAGCTTTGTGGCCGTAGCGGCCATCATTGCGGGCGCTTGCGCAGCGTTCCGCTACCAGATGTGGCGTCTCGAGCGCATGGCTTGATGTGGCAGCGGTGCTTTCAGCAGACGAACCTGATCTGGCTCGGCGTTTTGCCGGGCTGGACCGACTGTATGGTGTGACCGCTGCGGCGGCCGTGCGTGCGGCTCACGTAGCGGTGGTGGGGGTGGGCGGCGTGGGCTCCTGGGCGGTCGAGTCCCTGGCCCGCAGCGGAGTGGGCGCACTGACCCTGATCGACCTGGACCATGTGGCGGAGTCCAACGTGAACCGGCAAATTCATGCCACAAGCGCCACGCTCGGGCAGGCCAAGGTGCTGGCCATGAAAGACCGCATTGCCCAGATCAATCCCGCCTGCCGTGTCACGGCCATCGAGGAATTTGTCGATGCCGGCAATTGGCCCCAGCTGCTGCCCGACGGCGTAACGGCGGTGATCGACGCCTGTGACCAGCCCCGTGCCAAGCTGGCGATGGCGGCCCAAGCCCGCCTGGTTGCGCGGGTCCATGTCGCTGTGGGAGCTGCCGGTGGCAAGCGGCATGCGCACAAGGTACAGATCGATGACCTGGCCCGCGTCACGCATGACCCTCTGCTGGCCAAGCTGCGCAACCAGCTGCGGCGTGAGCACGCCGCCCCGCGCGAAGGCAGATCAATTGGCCTCTCCTGTGTGTTCAGCCCAGAGCCGGTGCAGGGGCCGCATGCCAGCTGTGCGCTGGACGAATCGGGTTCAGACGGCAGCTTGAACTGTGCCGGCTTTGGTTCGCTGGTCAGCGTGACCGCCACCTTTGGTCACTGCGCCGCCGGGTGGGTGCTGGAGCAGTTGGCTCAGGGTCACCAATGAAAAAGTAAAAAATATTGCTATAATCATGGGCTTTGCAGCAATGCAAAAGTCTGAATCAAGGCAACGCCTTCCCGGTGCTGTGTTGAGTCTGATGGGACGTTAGCTCAGCCGGTAGAGCAGCGGACTTTTAATCCGTTGGTCGGGAGTTCGAATCTCCCACGTCCTACCAATTTGGCCTTAACTGGCTTGAAAGCCTGCTACCTAATCAGTAGCAGGCTTTTTTCATGCAGCTGCGCTTTCGAGCTCGGCCATCAGCTGCAGCCAACGCTCTTCGTGTGCGGCCAGTTCGCGGTGCAGGCCCGACAGGGTTTGCCCGAGCGCGGCGATGTCGTCAGGCGCAGCCTCAGCGAGCTTGCCCTCCCACAGTTCGCAGGCGGCTTGCAGGCGCATGACCTGAGCTTCGGCATCGGCGCATTCTTTCTGCACGGTCTTGGCGGGTCGGGTGCGCGTGGTGGCCGCTGCTGGCGCAGCGGGTGCGGGCTTGGGGATGGCCGTTGCAGCTGTGCTCGCCTGCAGGGCATCACGCTTGCGTTTGGCCTCAGTGGCCAGCCAGCGCTGGTAGTCGTCCAGATCGCCGTCGAAAGGACGGACTTGCCCGGCACTGACGAGCCAGAACTCGTCGCACACCGAGCGCAGCATGGCGCGGTCGTGGCTGACCAGCATGACGGTGCCTTCGAACTCGTTCAGAGCCACAGACAGGGCTTCGCGTGTGGCCAGGTCAAGGTGGTTGGTGGGCTCATCCAGCAACAGCAGATTGGGCCGCTGCCACACGAGCATGCACAGCACCAGGCGGGCTTTTTCACCCCCGCTCATGCTGCCCACGGCCTGCAGCACCATGTCGGCGCTGAAGTTGAAGCCGCCCAGGAAGTTGCGCAAATCCTGCTCGCGCGTGGATTGGCCCTGCAGGCGCTGATCGGCGGCCAGGCTCCGGGCCAGGGCCACCATGTGTTCGAGCGGGGAATCGGCTGGGCGCAGCACGTCGAGTTCCTGCTGGGCGAAGTAGCCGATGTTCAGGCCCTTGCCGCGCGTGATCTCGCCACCCAAGGCATCGATGCTGGCGGCCACGGTCTTGACCAGGGTGGATTTGCCTTGCCCGTTGGCACCGAGGATGCCGATGCGCTGCCCCGCCCAGACCGAGCAGTCCAACCCCTGGAGGATGGGGTGCGTTGCATAGCCGGCCGACACATCGCGCAGGGCGAGCATGGGGTTGGGCAGGTTGGCGGGTTCTTCAAAGCTGAATGAAAAGTCTGCTTCTGCCAGCAGGGGGGCCACACGCTCCATGCGCTCCAGTGCCTTGACGCGGCTTTGCGCCTGCTTGGCCTTGCTGGCTTTTGCCTTGAAGCGGTCGATGAACTTCTGCAGGTGGGCGATCTGCTCCTGCTGTTTGGCAAAAGCCTGGCGTTGCTGCGAAGCGCGTTCGGCGCGCATCGACTCAAACTGGCTGTAGTTGCCGCCATAGCGATTGAGTTTCTGGTGCTCGATGTGCAAGGTGACTTGCGTCACCGCGTCCAGAAAGTCGCGGTCGTGGCTGATGACGATGATGGTGCCCGCAAACCGGGTCAGCCAGGCTTCGAGCCAGACCAGGGCGTCCAGGTCCAGGTGGTTGGTGGGCTCGTCCAGCAGCAGCAGGTCGGCAGGGCACATCAGGGCCCGTGCCAGCTGGAGCCGCATGCGCCAGCCGCCGGAGAACTCGTTGACGGGCCGGTCGAGCTCATGCACCTGAAAGCCCAAGCCCAGAATCAAGGCCTGCGCGCGGGCGCGAGCGTCGTGCTCACCGGCATCGTGCAGGTCCATGTAGGCGTGGGCCATGCGTTCATGGTCGTCGGCCAGCTCGGCAGCCTGCACCTCGGCACGGGCTGCCGCGAGCACGGTGTCGCCAGCCACCACAAAGTCGGTCGCACCTTCTGCGGCTTCAGGCATGTCCTGGGCCACCTGGCCGATGC
>JBDKJB010000229.1:0-4274 GCA_039796835.1 Pseudomonadota bacterium
AAGGGAAAGCAGGAGTTGCGCGACATCCCGCAGTCCATCACCGTTGTCACCGAAAAGCTGATCGACGACCGCAACCTCGACACGGTGAAAGACGTGCTCAAGAACACCGCTGGCGCGACCTTCATGGCAGCCGAGGGTGGCGAGGAGGACGTGCGCCTGCGCGGCTTCTCGTTGGCCACCACGGGTGACATCTACATCGACGGCATGCGCGACCCCGCCTTCTACGACCGCGACACCTTCAACAACGACCGCGTCGAAGTGATCCGCGGCAGCGCCTCCATGCTCTTTGGCCGCGGCTCCACAGGTGGCGCCGTCAACCAGGTCAGCAAGACGCCGCGCCTGATCGATGAGCACGAGGTCGGTGCGACGGTGGGCAACCACAGCTACCGCCGCATCACAGGCGACTTCAACCTGAAGACCGGTGAGTCGTCCGCCTTGCGGATCAACGCCATGAGCACGCAGGCAGACAACAACGGCGCGGGCTCCAGCATCAGCAAGACGGGCCTGGCTGCAGCCTACCGCTGGGGGATTGGCGAGAAAGACGAGTTCCAGGTCAGCCTGTTCAGCCTGCAGAACCGAAATGGCATCAACTATGGGCTGCCCTATGTGCTGCCCAGCGCGGGGCTGACCACCGCCAGCAACACCCTGCTGTCCGGCCTGGATCCGACAGCCTACTACGGGGCCGGAAGCGACCGAAACAACGGTACCGCCCAATGGCTGGCGTTCAAACACACCCACCGCTTCGACCCCGACATCGAACTGCAGACCCAGGTGCGGCGCGGCGTCTTCACGCGCGACCAGCGCGCCAGCACGGTACGCTTCAGCGGTACCACCGCCTCGGCAGCCAATCCGCTGACGAACCCGGCCACAGTCAATCTGACCAATCTATCTGCCGCGTCAGTCATTCAGCGGGGGACCAACAACAAGGTGCAGGACATGGACGCATTGCATGCCCAAAGCGACTTGAGTGCCAAATTCAACGCCTTCGGCCTGCGCCACGAGCTGCAAGCCGGGGTGGAATTCGCGCAGGAAGACAAGGTGGTGTATGCAGCCCGCTCCGCTGCGCAAGGCGGCGTGGACCTCATCAAGCCGCAGACTTTCTATGGTGTACCCAACAACGGCAGTGGCTGGGTCAATGAAGACGCCCGCATGTTTCGCAAGGGGAACGAATACCAGGCCATCAGCGCCGGCGTGTACGCCCAAGACATGGTGCACATCACTCCCACCTGGAAGCTGCTGGGCGGGCTGCGCTTTGACATGCTGCGCGGCAACTACACCACCTTCGCGATCCCCAACAATGCGGCTGGCCCGGAAACCGCCACCAGCTACCAGCAGGACATCACCAACTGGAGCCCACGCCTGGGAGCGCTCTATCAACCCAATGCCCTGACCACCTGGCACGCCAGCTATGGCACCTCGTTCAACACCTCGGGTGACGCCTACAGCTACAACGCGCTGAGCGCCAACACCCCGCCCGAGAAAAGTTCCAATTTCGAGATCGGCGGCCGCTTCGATAGCGCCAACAAACTATCCACCATTCGGATCGCCCTCTTCCACACCGTAAAGGAGAACGAACGCAACACCGACCCCGACACCGCCGCCACACGTCTCCTGCTGTCGGGCAAGCGCCACGCCAGCGGCATCGAGGTGGACTGGACCGGTCGCATCAACCCACGGTGGGAGATTTACACGAGCTACATGTGGATACCCGACGCCGCTGTGGATGTGGCCGCCAGCACCGCCACCACGGCAGGCAACCGGGCGGGCGACCGCCCCGGCCTCACCCCTGTGCACAGCGGGACGGTGTGGACCACCTACCAGATGGATCCGAAGTGGCGGGTTGGCGGCGGCCTGAACTTCCGCTCCAGTCAGGCGCCGGCTGACACCACGCCACCCGCCTGGGAAGTGCCCGGTTTCGTCACCATGGACCTGATGACCGAATACCGCATCGACGACCGCTGGACACTCAAAGGCAACATCAGCAATGTGGGTAACGTGCTGTATGCTGATTCGCTCTACCGTGGGCACTACGTTCCAGGTGCAGGGCGGTTGATCCAGGTCAACCTGACTGCCCGTTTTTGAGGAAACATCCAAGATGCTGCTGGTGATCGAAGACGTGCTGTCGGCCGACGAGTTAACCCAAACCCACAAGCTGCTCAAAGGCGTGGCTTGGGAGGACGGCCGCCCGGGCGCAGGCGAGCAGGCCAAGGCCGTCAAGAACAACCAGCAGCTGCCCCACGAGTCAGCCGCCGCGCGCGCTGTGCGAGAGATGGTGCTGCGTGGCCTGGAACGCCGACCGGCTTTCTTCAGCGCTACCCTGCCCAAGCGGATCTTCCCACCTCGCCTGAACCGCTACGCCGGAGCCAGCAACCACTACGGCCACCACATTGACGGCGCGGTACGCTACATGCCTGCGGGCGTGGACGCGCTCGGGGCCGCCGGACAGCGTGTACGCACCGATGTGAGTTGCACCGTCTTTTTGAGCGACCCGGACAGCTACGATGGCGGCGAACTCAGCGTAGTTGACACCTACGGCGAACAAAACATCAAACTGCCAGCAGGCAGCGCCGTCCTCTACCCTGGCACCAGCCTGCACCAGGTCAAACCCGTCACGCGCGGCGAGCGCCTGGCCTGCTTCTTCTGGGTCGAAAGCATGGTGCGCAGCGATGAGCAGCGTCGTTTGTTGTATGAGCTGGACATGAACCTCACCGCCATCCGTCGGCAGCGGGGTGAGTCCGCTGAAACAACTGGTCTGACCGGTGTGTATCACAACCTGTTGCGCATGTGGGCCGACACCTGACATGAGCAACCGGAAAGTCTCTCGTGATGGCCTGGTGGTGGCTGCAGTGTTGCTGTTGCATGTGGCTGCGCTGTGGGCCCTGCAAACCGGCCTGTTGCGCCGGGCCACCGAGGTCGTGCTGCCCGTGGCCCTGCTCAGCGAATGGATCTCTCCACCTGCTCCCAAGGTGGCCGAACCCCCGCCAACACCAACGCCGTCCAGACAACAGACTCTGAAACGCCAGGGCCAACCGCCCGTCCCCCCTGCACCTGTGGCTGCACCAGATCCAATGCCTGCCCCCCCCAATGCCGTCACAGGTCCGGCCACGCCACAGCCCTCCCCGGCGCCCGTCGCTGCCGCGGTCGCTGCAGCCGCCCTACCCACTGCTGCCGCCGCGCCTGCGCTGCCGACCCCGGCACGGATTGAACTGCCTTCCTCTGACGCCGACTATCTGCAAAACCCAAAGCCGGTCTATCCACGCCTGAGCAAGACTTTGGGGGAACAGGGTCAGGTGCTGTTGCGCGTACTGGTCGGCATCGACGGCAGGCCGCAGCAGATCCATCTGCGCCAATCCAGCGGCCATGAGCGTCTGGATCAGGCGGCCACGCAGGCCGTGGCGCAATGGCGCTTCGTACCCGGCAAACGAAATGGCGTACCCGAAGCCATGTGGTACGTCGTGCCGGTCAGCTTTGAACTCAAATAAGGACATTTGCATGCAATCAGAATTCGGACTCAACCATCTGTGGCATCAGGGTGACGCCGTGACTCGCTGTGTGGCGGTGCTGCTGCTGGCCATGTCGATCGCCTCCTGGCTGGTCATCCTCCTCAAGGCTTTGCGCCTGTGGGGCCTGCGCTGCCTGTCGGCCCAGGGCAACGCTTTCTGGCAAGGCAAAGACTTTGGGGCCGGCTTGGCGGCGTTGGAGGCCACGGTCGATTCACCGCTGGCGCAGATCGCCCGGGAGGCCCACGATGCCGCCACCCACCATCGCAACACCAGCGGTGGGTTGGAGCACGGCCTGGATCTGAGCGATTGGGTCAGCCGCGCCATCAAGAACAGCATCGACGACACCACTGCGCAGTTGCAATCCGGGCTGGCTGTGCTGGCCTCGGTGGGTTCCACCGCACCCTTTGTCGGTCTGTTCGGCACGGTCTGGGGTATCTACCATGCGCTCTTGACGATTGGTGCCAGTGGACAGGCCACCATCGACAAAGTGGCAGGCCCTGTGGGGGAGGCCCTCATCATGACTGCGCTGGGCCTGGCTGTGGCCATCCCAGCCGTGCTGGGCTACAACGCCCTGGTGCGCGGCAACAAAACGGTGTTGGCCCGCGTCAACCGCTTCGCCCACGATCTGCACGCCTACCTGCTCACGGGATCACGTGTCGGCACACACGCCAAGTCCGTGAGCAAAGCGCAGTGAATTGACGTCAATCTTTCAGACCCACACCATGGCCTTTGGAACCCAAGACGACCAGGACGAAGTGATGAACGAGATCA
>JBDKJB010000230.1:0-4263 GCA_039796835.1 Pseudomonadota bacterium
CTGCTCCGCCACGGCCACGCAAGCCAGACTCCTTGACCGTCGCAATGACCTGATCGGTGGTCCATTGCGCGGACGCTTCGCCCTCTTTCGGAGGGGGGCCGTCCAGGCCCAGGATTTTCCGCAGGGCCTGATAGCCGCCCCGCGCCTCGTAGTCTTTCAGACGCCAGTTGGCCCCATTGAGACCGGCATAAATCTGAGGGTCGATGTGACGGCCATGAAAGCATGAGGCCACGCCATTGGCCTGAAACTGCCCCAGCACCTGATCGATGGTCGTGCTCATGCTGCACCTGCCTTGGCACTCTTGAGGCCATTCACCAGCTGATCAAGCTTGTCGTTCGTCATGAAGCTGCACATGTGGCGATCATTGACCAGCATCACCGGTGCATCGGCGCAGGCCCCCAGACACTCACTCTGCTGGAGCGTGAAGACGCCATCCGGGGTGGTTTGCCCCATGTGGATGCCCAGCTTGTGCTCAAGATGCTCCAAAGCCTTCTTGCCGTCACGCAGCTGGCAAGGCAGATTCGTGCAGACATTCAGCTTGAACTTGCCCACGGGCTTCTGGTTGTACATGTTGTAGAAGCTGGTGACCTCATGCACTGCCATGGCCGGCATGCCGAGAAAGTCAGCCACAGCTTGCTCGCTCTCAGGACTCACCCAGCCTTGCTCCTGTTGCACAACGGCCAGACAGGCCATCACGGCAGACTGTTTTTGGTCCGCAGGATATTTGGCCACTTCGGCGGCAAAGCGGGCCAGGGTGGCTTGGGACATTGCTGCCGCTTTCATCGGTCAATTTCTCCAAACACGATGTCCATGGTGCCGATGATGGCCACCGCATCGGCCAGCATGTGGCCGGTGGTCATCTCGTTCAAGGCCGCCAGATGCACAAAACCCGGCGGACGGATCTTGAGCCGATAGGGCTTGTTGGCGCCATCACTGACGATGTAGATGCCGAACTCACCCTTCGGATGCTCCACGGCCGCATAGGCCTCGCCCGGGGGCACATGCATGCCTTCGGTGAAGAGCTTGAAGTGGTGAATGAGCTCTTCCATGTTGGTTTTCATGGATTCGCGGCTGGGTGGCGCCACTTTGTGGTTTTCAGTGATGACGGGCCCCGGGTTGGCCTTGAGCCAATCCACGCACTGCTTGATGATGCGGTTGGACTGCTTCATCTCTTCCATCCGGACGAGGTAGCGGTCGTAGCAATCCCCCGTCTTGCCCACCGGGATATCAAAATCCAGGCGGTCATACACGTCATAGGGTTGCTTTTTTCGCAGATCCCAGGCCACGCCCGAACCGCGCAGCATGGCCCCCGTGAAGCCCAGGTTCATGGCACGCTCGGGGGTGACCACACCGATGCCAACCGTGCGCTGCTTCCAGATGCGGTTGTCGGTCAGCAGGGTGTGGTATTCGGCGTGGTAGGCCGGAAACCGCTGGGTGAAATCGTCGATGAAATCCAGCAGGCTGCCCTGGCGGTTTTCATTCAGCTGCTCGATGGCCCGCGCATTCTTGATCTTGCTGACCTTGTACTGGGGCATGCTGTCGGGCAAATCACGGTACACACCGCCCGGACGGAAGTACGCAGCGTGCATGCGGGCGCCACTGGCGGCTTCATACATGTCAAACAGGTCTTCACGCTCGCGGAATGCGTACAGCATCAGTGTCATGGCGCCACAGTCCATGGCATGCGCGCCCGCCCACAGCAGGTGATTGAGCAAGCGGGTGATCTCGGCATACATCACGCGGATGTACTGGGCCCGCTCGGGCACCTCGATGCCCAACAGCTTCTCGATGGCGAGGCAATAAGCGTGCTCATTGCTCATCATCGACACGTAGTCCAACCGGTCCATGTAGGGCAGACTCTGGATGTAGGTCTTGCTTTCTGCCAGCTTTTCTGTGGCGCGATGCAAGAGGCCAATGTGCGGGTCCGCCCGCTGGATGACTTCACCATCCAGCTCGAGGACCAGGCGCAAGACGCCGTGCGCCGCGGGGTGCTGGGGGCCGAAGTTCAGCGTGTAATTCTTGATCTCTGCCATCAGTTCACCCCACCGTAATTGTCTTCGCGGATGACGCGGGGGGTGATTTCGCGCAGTTCAATGCTGACGGGCTGGTAGACAACGCGCTTCTGTTCGGCGTCATACCGCATTTCAACGTGGCCTGTTGTCGGAAAGTCCTTGCGGAACGGATGCCCGATGAACCCATAGTCTGTCAGGATGCGGCGCAGATCGTTGTGCCCCTCAAACACGATGCCGTACAGGTCAAAGGCCTCACGCTCAAACCAGTTCAGCGAGGACCACACCCCAGCAATGGATGGCAACACCGGCATGTCATCGCTGTCGGCAAACACCTTGAGGCGCACGCGCTGGTTCAGGCTGATGGACAGCAAATGCGTGGCGACGCAAAACCGTTTGCCTGGCCGGGCCCCCTCTTCATCTCCGGCGCTTTCGGCGCTGGCGCCATACTGCGAGTAATCAATGCCACACAGGTCAACAGCCATTTCGAACTGCAGCCCGGGTGTGTCACGCAACGCCTGCGCTGCCTGAAGGTAGCTCGATGGGGCAACCAGCACGGTCAACTCGCCGCGAGACAAGGTGACCTGTTCTGCCAAGGTGCCCAAGGCCTGTTCAACCTGGGTCTTCAATGATTCCGGCTGAACAGCGAACGAGACTGATGGAATTGTCTGGGGGGTGGACATGGGTGCGGCCGACTGCATCAGGCACGGGCAATGGTTTGGGTGCGACGGATTTTCTGCTGCAACTGGATGATGCCGTAGAGCAAGGCCTCGGCCGTGGGTGGGCAGCCCGGCACATACACGTCCACCGGCACGATGCGATCGCAGCCTCGCACCACGGAATAGCTGTAGTGGTAGTAGCCACCGCCATTTGCGCAGGATCCCATGCTGATCACCCAGCGCGGCTCGCTCATCTGGTCGTACACCTTGCGCAAGGCGGGGGCCATCTTGTTGCACAGGGTACCGGCAACGATCATCAGGTCTGACTGGCGCGGGCTGGCGCGGAACACCTCGGCGCCGAAACGGCTGATGTCATACCGGGAAGCGCCGGCGTGAATCATCTCGACAGCACAGCATGCCAGGCCAAACGACATGGGCCACAGCGAACCAGTCTTGGCCCAATTCATCACCGTGTCGTACGACGTGGTGATGAAGCCTTCTTTCAATACGCCTTCAATCATGGATTTGCCTTCTGCCGCCTTGCCTTATTCCCAATCGAGAGCGCCCTTTTTCCATTCGTAGGCAAAGCCGACGACCAGAATGGCCAGGAACACCATCACCGACCAGAAACCCACCGGACCGATGTCTTTGAGCGCCACAGCCCACGGAAACAGGAAGGCGATTTCGAGGTCGAACAGGATGAACAAGATGGCAACGAGGTAGTAGCGCACGTCAAACTTCATGCGCGCGTCTTCAAACGCTTCAAAGCCGCACTCGTACGGCGAAGCCTTGGCCGAGTTGGGCTTGTTGGGGCCCAGAACATAACCAATGACCTGAGGAGCGACACCGACACCAATGCCCACCAAGATGAACAGCAAGACCGGTAGGTATTCGGAAAGGTTCATGCGCGAGGATCTGGTTGATTCAGGTCTTTTTTGTTTGGTGCCGTCGGCGAGACTCGAACTCGCACAGCTTTCGCCACTACCCCCTCAAGATAGCGTGTCTACCAATTTCACCACGACGGCGGCACAGGCCCAAACACCAGAGGAATGATGCGTTTGGACAACGCAGAATTCTAGCTGCAAAAGCGCCACACCATCAGGCGCGGCAAGGTTCAAGGGCGCTTTACTTGGTCGGAATCTGCGCCGCGCCAACCGGGGCTGATGCGGGCGCCGACGTCGCAGGAGACGGTATCCCGACCGGCACGCTGACTGGGGCGCTTGCAGCCCCCGCCGGAATGGTCGCAGCAGCACCTTCGAGGACACTGCCACTGGCCGCTGGACGAGTCACCGTGTTGCCGAAGAATGCCAGCGCCATCGTCGCCACAAAGAAAACCGTGGCCAGGATGGCCGTGGTGCGCGAGAGGAAGTTGGCGCTGCCGGACGCGCCAAACAGGCTGCCCGATGAGCCGCTGCCAAAGGCAGCGCCCATGTCGGCCCCTTTTCCGTGCTGGATCAGGATCAACACGATCATGGCCACGGCGGTGATGATTTGCACCGTCAGGATGATGCTCAACAGATAGGACAAGATGAACTCCTCAAACTCGACAATTGGGGTGAACCGGGCCTCAGCGCATCGCGCCAACGGCCGATTCG
>JBDKJB010000231.1:0-4256 GCA_039796835.1 Pseudomonadota bacterium
GAAGCCAAGAAGCGCAGCGGCGAACTCCCCGATGATTACGAGTCCAGTGTGCTGCGGCCTTTCGTTGAAAGCATGGTTCAAGAGGTGGGTCGCGCTCTGCAGTTCTTTTTCACCAGCACACCCCACAACAAGGTCGACCACATTCTGCTGGCGGGTGGCTCGTCGGCTCTGCCCGGGTTGACCGAGGCGGTGACCCAGCACACCACCTTCCCGTGCACGCTGCTCAATCCGTTTGATGGCATGGAAATGGGCAGTGGCGTCAAGCTGAAGCGCATGACACGCGAGGCGCCGTCCTATCTCACCTCGTGCGGTCTGGCATTGCGGAGGTTCATGGCATGATCCTCATCAATCTATTGCCGCACCGCGAAGCTGCCCGCAAAAAGCGGCGCGACCTGTTCAACATCGCGCTGGTGGCGGCTGCTTTTGTTGGGGTGCTGATCGCGGGTGCGATTTATGTCTGGTACCAAAACCGGATTTCGAACCAGCAGAACAACAACCGGACTCTGACTGACCAGATCAAGGTGTTGGAAGGGCAGATCAAGGACATTGCTGGCTTGGAAGCCGAAATCACCGCCTTGCGGGCCCGTCAGCAGGCCGTGGAGGATCTGCAGGCAGACCGGAACCTGCCCGTTCACCTGCTGACCGAACTGTCCAAGCAGTTGCCGGACGGGGTGTACATGACCTTGCTGTCACAGGACGGACAGACGGTGTCGCTCAATGGGGTTGCGCAGTCCAATGAACGTGTGTCCGAGCTGCTGCGCAATCTGGCCAACAACACCCCCTGGTTTGCCAAGCCTGAACTGGTGGAAATCGTGGCCGGAACCGTGGCAGTCAGCCCGAGGGAGTCGAAGCGCGTCTCGAATTTCAAGATGAAGGTGCGCCTGGTGCGGTCCAGTGAACAAGCCAAAGCTGTCGCTGGCAGCGCAACAGGCGCCGCGGCGGCTGCCTCGGCCCCTTCCACGGCCCCGTCGGCTGGTCCCAAGAAGTAGGCACAGAACATGGCAACGAAAACACTTCCCCGGGTGCCCAAGCTTGACTTTGCGCAAATGCAAGAGGCTGTCGCGAGTCAGTTTCGAAATCTTGACCCGAAGGACCCTTCGGCTTGGCCTTCTATCCCCCGGTACGCGGCTTTGATTGCGGTGGGCGCCATCGTATTGACGGCGTTGTGGTTCCTGTGGCTGACCAATTCGCAGCAGGAACTTGAACGGGAGCAGGCGACCGAGGTCAAGCTACGCGAAGACTACAAAACCAAATTGACCAAGGCCGCCAATCTGGATGCGCTGAAAAAGCAGCGTGAGCAGGTGCAACAGTATGTAACGCAGCTCGAAAAGCAGTTGCCCAGCAAGGCAGAAATGGATGCGTTGCTGTCTGACATCAATCAGGCCGGGTTGGGGCGAAGCCTGCAGTTCGATCACTTCCGGCCCGGCAATGTCGCGGTAAAGGAGTATTACGCCGAGTTGCCGATCGATGTGAAGGTGACCGGGCGGTACCACGACATGGGTGCTTTCGCAGCTGACATTGCCAATCTGTCGCGGATTGTCACTCTCAACAACCTGAATGTCGTACCGGTTCGGGATGGCGCATCTCTCTCGATGACGGCAGTAGCCAGAACCTTCCGCTATCTCGATTCTGATGAAATAGCAGCTCAACGCAAGGCAGCTGCAAAACCAGCAGCGGGGGCCAAGAAATGACAGACCTTCGCATGATGCTGGCCCTGACGGGTGCCCTGGTTCTGTTCAGCGGTTGCTCTTCGTCGAATGAAGATGAATTACGCAACTGGATGAATGAGCAAAAGGCAGCTTCCAAACCCAAAGTGGCGCCGATCACAGAGCCTAAGCAATTCCGTCCGGAAACCTATGCCCAGGTGGGTGCGGTGGATCCGTTCAGCAAAGAAAAATTGACCCAGGCGCTCAAAGGGGAATCCAACCAGGCCACCTCCAACGCGGCCTTGGTGGCGCCGGAACTCGCGCGGCGCAAAGAACCCCTGGAAGCTTTTCCTCTCGATGTCGTGATGATGGTGGGGAGCTTCAACCGATCTGGGCAGCAGGTGGCTTTGGTGAAGGTGGACAACCTGCTCTATCAGGTCAAACCAGGCAACTACCTTGGCCAGAACTATGGGCGCATCACCAGCATTGCCGAGACGGAGATCGTGATGCGTGAGATTGTTCAGGATGCTGCGGGTGAGTGGATTGAACGCCCCGCGAAATTGCAATTGCAAGAGAGGTCAAAATGAATCACCAGTGGCGAGGTCTTGCGATGCAAGTGCACCATCGGATTGTTTGTGGGCTGGCATGTTTCGCCCTTCATGTCTCGGCGCATGCCCAGACGGCGATTGAAGCTGTTTCCGGTGCAGTGCAAGGGGGATCAGAAGTTGTTCGGATTGATCTGTCGCAGCCATTGACTGCGGTGCCTGCCGGATTCACGATCCAGTCCCCGGCCCGGATTGCCCTGGACTTCCCAGGAGTGACCAATGGCATGGGACGCTCAGCCGTGGAGGTGAATCAAGGCAACCTGCGCTCCGTCAATGTCGTCCAGGCAGGAGAGCGCACCCGCGTTGTTCTGAACCTCAAGCAGGCTGCCACTTACAAGGCGCAGATCCAGGGCAAGTCCTTGCTCGTTGTACTTGACGGCAGCAGCGCTACGGCGGGCAGCCCGGCGGCCCCAGCCACTTCACAGGCTTTTGCGGCCGCCCCGCAAAACCGGGATGTGCTGGCCATCAAAGATCTTGACTTCCGACGTGGCGTGGATGGTTCCGGGCGCATCGTGGTGTCGCTACCGAACAACCAGGTGGGGGTCGATATCCGTCAGGCGGGCCAGACCTTGGTGGTGGAGTTTATGAGGTCCAGCCTTCCTGAGGGCTTGCGCCGGCGCCTGGATGTGGGTGATTTTGGTACGCCGGTCAAAACGGTGACCACGTTCCAGAACGGTGACCGCGTCCGAATGGTCATCGAGCCCAGTGGTGCCTGGGAGCACAGCGCGTATCAAAGCGACGATCAGTTTGTGGTCGAGGTGAAGCAGCAGAAGACGGACCCGGGCAAGCTGACCGCAGGCGTTGGCTACACGGGGCAGAAGCTGTCACTCAACTTCCAGAATATCGAAGTGAGGTCCTTGCTGCAGGTCATTGCAGATTTCACCAACTTCAACGTGGTGACTTCGGATTCAGTCAGTGGCTCTGTCACGCTGCGTTTGCAGGATGTGCCATGGGACCAGGCGTTGGAAATCATTCTTCAGGCGAAAGGCCTGGGCGTGAAGAAAACGGGGAACGTCCTGTGGATTGCTCCGCGGGATGAAATCGCGGCCAAGGAAAAACTGGAACGCGAGTCGAGTGTCGCGCTGGAGGGGTTGGAGCCACTGCGAACACAGTCGTTCCAGATGAACTATGCCAAGGCAGGAGAGATTGCGGCAGGCTTGACTGGACGAATCGGTACGGGTGGCACCAACGCTGCGGCAAGTGCTCGTATCTTGAGCGCCAGAGGCAGTGTGATTGCAGAAACGCGGACCAACCAGCTGTTTGTGACTGACATTGCCAGCAAGCTGGAGCAGGTTCAGCAACTGATCGCCAAGCTCGATGTGCCGGTCCGACAGGTGTTGATCGAGGCCCGCATTGTTGAAGCCACAGACACGTTTGGCAAATCTTTGGGTGTCCGTCTGGGAGGCTCTGACCTCAATGCCCAGCGAGGCGGCAATGGCGGGTTCCCCCTTGGAGGCGAAGGCAACATCGCATTCGGTACCAACTACTCCAACGTCATTGGATCGACGACTGCGGGCGGTGCAGTGGATGTGGCAGGCAACTTTGTCAATTTGCCCGCCTTGGGGCAAAACGGCTATAACCCGGCCACTTTCGCAGTGTCGATCTTCAGTTCGGCAGCCAACCGTTTCCTGAATCTGGAGATCTCTGCGCTGGAAGCTGATGGCAAGGGCAAGGTGGTTTCGAGCCCCCGCGTGGTCACTGCTGACCAGGTCAAGGCCCTGATCGAACAAGGCACCGAACTGCCCTATCAGGTGGCGACATCCAGCGGCGCAACATCGATCGCGTTCCGCAAAGCCAATCTGAAGCTCGAAGTCACCCCCCATATCACCCCTGAGGGCAATGTGATCTTGGATCTCGATGTGAGCAAGGACACGGTGGGGCAGGCCACTGCAGCCGGGTTTGCCATCAACACAAAGCACATCGCCACGCAGGTACTGGTGGAAAACGGTGGCACGGTTGTCATCGGTGGTATTTTTGAACTGACAGAAAGCGACACCGTCACCAA
>JBDKJB010000232.1:0-4235 GCA_039796835.1 Pseudomonadota bacterium
AAGAGGCGATGGAGGTGGCCGACCGCGTTGTCGTGCTCAACCGCGGTCGCATCGACCAGGTCGGCACACCCGACGAAGTCTATGACCGGCCGGCGACCCCCTTCGTGCTGCAGTTCCTGGGCGACGTGAACCTGTTCCATGGCCGTATCGGGCACACTGCCGAGCCTGGCGCCAGCGACGATGTGAGCTTCGTCCGGCCGCACGAGCTTGAAATCGTGCCGGAAGCGGGCGCCGACACCTGGCCCGTGGTCCTGAACCAGACCCTGACGGTGGGCCCCAACACCCGGATCGAATTCCGCCGCGAAGGGGCCGAGGGGACGGTCGACGTCGAGCTGCCGCGCGAGGCCTTCAAGGCCCTGCGCCAACATCTGGGCCTGCAACCGGGCGCCAGGGTCCACCTGCGGCCGCGGCGCGTCACGCGCTTTGCGGTGCCGGAGCCTTCAGATCTCGAAGCGGTCGGGCTCGCCGCCGGCCAGGGCGCGGTCCACGACCGTGCGGGTCAGCGGTGAGGCGAAGGTCTGGATGAAATCGTACACGTAGGTGCGCAGATAGGCGCCGCGCCGCACTGCGACGCGCGTCAGGTTGGGCGCGAACAGATGCCCGGCATCGATGGCGCGCAAGTGGGCGTCGCGCTGCTCGTCGTAGGCGATGGCCGCGACGATGCCCACTCCGAGCCCGAGTTCCACATAGGTCTTGATCACGTCGGCGTCCATGGCTTCCAGCACGATCTGCGCCATCTGGTTGCGGCGCTGGAAGCCTTCGTCGATGTGGCTGCGGCCGGTGTAGCCCGCCTCGTAGGTGATGATGGGAAACTGCGCCAACCGCTCGACGGTGAGGCGTTGACCGGCGTCAGCCTCCGCGGCCAGCGCATGGCCGTGTGGCACCAACACCGCGTGCGTCCACTGGTAGGAGGGCAGAGCGGCCAGGTCGGGGTAACCGGCCAGCGCTTCGGTGGCGACCCCCACGTCGGCTTCCCCCGACAACAGCATCTCGGCGATCTGGTGCGGCGTGCCCTGGCGCATGCGCAGAGACACGCCGGGGTGGAGCGCCCGGAAATCCCGTACCGCTGGGGGCAACGCATAGCGCGCCTGCGAGTGGGTGGCTGCGATGGTCAGCAGGCCATGGTCGCGGCTGGTGAAATCCTGTCCGGCGCGACGGAGGTTCTCGGCTTCCTGCAGCAGGCGCTCCACGATTGGCAGAACCGCCTCGCCAGGGCCGGTCAATCCGGTGAGGCGCTTGCCGGCCCGGCCGAAGATCTCGATGCCCAGTTCATCCTCCAGCTCGCGGATCTGGCGACTGACGCCGGGCTGCGAGGTGTGCAGGGCGTCTGCCGCCGTTGTCAGGTTGAAGCCTTGCCGCACCGTTTCGCGGACCGAACGCAGTTGTTGGAAGTTCACGTGCCAGGACCGGTCGGCCGGTCGTTATTCAAAAAACACATTTTGAATGGATTTTTTATGCGTCGAGCGAAGATTTTCGCATGAAGGTAGTCAGGTAGCGCATATGCGCGGGGCGTCCGAGCCACCCCGTTCAGGTTCCGGCAAACCCGGCGATTTCCGCCATCTCATCGGCCGTGAACCCGGCCTTCAAGCGCGCGGGCAGGTTGTAGGGGCCGGGAATCTTGGGGGCGCGGTACTGTCGCAGCAGGGCCCTGAAATGCGACAGGGGCTCCAGGCCTTCGCGGGCACACAGCCAGTGGTACCAGCGGTTGCCGATCGCCACATGGCCGATTTCGTCACGCAGGATGATGTCCAGGATCGCCACCGCCTGTTGTGCGTCAGGTGTCTTGACGCCTGCCAGCTTGGCTTGGATCTGGGGCGTGGCGTCCAGGCCGCGCGCCTCCAGCAGGCGAGGCACCAGGGCCATGCGGGCCACCACATCGTGTGAGGTTTTTTCGCACATCTCCCACAGGCCGTTGTGCGCTGCAAAGCTGCCATAGTCCCATCGCGGCTGACCCTCAGCACGGCACGCCAGGCTTTGCAGGTGGGTGCGCAGCAGGCGAAAGTGCAGTGCCTCCTCACAGGCGACCTGCCACCAGTCGCGGTAGAAGGCGTCGGGCAGGTGGTCAAAGCGCCAGACTGCGTCCAGTGCCAGGTGGATGGCGTTGAATTCGATGTGACAAACGGCGTGCAGCAGGGCTGCCCGACCGTACAGGGTGCCGAAGCCGCGGCGCGGTACCTCGGAAGGGGGCACGAGTCGGGGCAGGGTGGGGCGACCGGATGCTATCTTTTTAATAGCTGAAAAATGGCATCGAATATCGAAAAAATCGATCTTTTTTTCAATGGACTCGGTCACAAGAAACTCATGAGCCAACCGTCGCAGATCAGCGATGTTCTCGATGTGTGGCGCGGTGACGCGGTGCTCCATGGCAGGATTGTCAGGGCGAAGCTTCTGTCAGGGGCCTCCTACAATTCCGGTCGTCCAAAAAATTGACCCGACGGAAGCTCACCATGGCCCAATACGAACTCGACGGCATGCGTCCCACCCTGGGTGCAGATGCCTGGATTGCTGACAGCGCGCAGGCCATTGGGCAGGTGGACCTGGGGGCAGAATCGAGCCTTTGGTTTGGCGTGGTAGCGCGTGGCGACAGCGAGCGCATCACCATCGGTAAGCGCTGCAATGTGCAGGACGCCAGTGTGCTGCACGCCGATCCCGGCAAGCCTTTGATCCTGGAAGATGGGGTGAGCGTGGGCCACCAGGTGATGCTGCACGGTTGCACCATTGGCGCAGGCTCTCTGGTGGGCATCGGAGCGGTGGTACTCAATGGTGCCAGGATTGGCAAGAACTGTCTGGTGGGGGCGGGATCGCTGGTCACTGAAGGCAAGGAATTCCCGGATGGCAGCATGATCCTGGGCAGCCCGGCCAAGGCGGTGCGCCAGCTCAGCCCGGAGCAGATTGCTGGCCTCAAACACATCTCGGACCACTATGTGGACAACGCCCGGCGTTTTCGCAAGGGATTGAAAAAAATTGCGGACTGAGGCTCCAGCCGGTGTCTGAACTGACCAAATTCATGTTCCAGGGCTTGCCCGTGCGCGGTGCGCATGTTCGCCTGACGGACGCATGGACCGAGATCCTGCGCCGCCGTGCCAACCATGCCGGTGGTGCTTGGGCTCCACCATTGCGCACACTGTTGGGTGAGATGACGGCGGCGGGCGTGCTCATGCATTCGAGCATCAAGTTTGACGGCACGCTGCTGCTGCAGATCCAGGGTGATGGCCCGGTCAAGCTGGCGGTCGCTGAGGTGAATGCCGATTCCAGCCTGCGTGCGACAGCCACGGTGCAGGGTGAGGTCCTTGACGGAGCCAGTCTGCCGGAGATGGTGAATGTGAACAACGAAGGCCGCTGTGCGATCACCTTGGACCCGCGCTCACGCCAGCCTGGGCAGCAGGCCTACCAGGGCGTGGTGCCCCTGTTTGGCGACCGGCGTGAAAAGCTGACCCGCATCAGCGACGTGCTGGCGCATTACATGCTGCAAAGCGAGCAGCTTGACACCACGCTGGTGCTGGCGGCCAACGACAGTGTGGCGGCTGGACTGCTGTTGCAACGCATGCCCGCTACCGGGGGCCAGGCGGTGACGGACGATGCCGACGCCTACAACCGGCTGTCGATCCTGGCGCAATCCTTGCAACCAGAGGAGTTGCTCAACCTGGAAGCAGACACGGTGCTGCACCGCCTGTATTGGCAGGAACCTGTGATGAAGCTGGAACTGCCAGCCCGGCAGCAGTACCCGCGTTTTGCCTGCACCTGTTCGCGCGAGCGGGTCGGCAAGATGATGCGGGGCCTGGGGTTGGCCGAGGTGGAAGGCATCCTGGCAGAGCAAGGTCAGGTGGAGGTGGGCTGCGAGTTCTGCGGCTTGCAGTACCGCTTCGACGCTGTGGACGCCGCTCAGGTGTTTGTGGACTCGGCCGCACTGCCCCAGCAATCCGGCACGGTCCAGTGATGTTCAGTCAGCCCGGAAGCCAGAGGCCCTGATCACCGGCCCCCAGCGGTTGCTTTCCACCTCCATCAATCTCTGCAAATCACCGGGCGAACCTCCGCCCACTTCAAGGCCCAAGGCCAAGAGCCTGTCGGCCACGTCGGCCAAGGCCAGAACCTTGTTGACGGCGCGGTTCAGGGTATCGATGTCCACTGCAGCGGTTTTCGGCGGCGCGTACATGGCAAACCAGCTGCTGGCCTGGATGCTGGGAAAACCCTGTTCGGCAAAGGTGGGCACATTGGGCAGCACCTTGGTGCGCCTG
>JBDKJB010000233.1:0-4232 GCA_039796835.1 Pseudomonadota bacterium
TCGATGTAGTCGCCTTCCTCGATGTCGGCGATCCGGTCCTGCGCGTCGGAGAGCATTTCCTCGGCATCGGGGTTCTGCAGGCCGGCGCTGTCGGGCACCACCAGCCAGCGGCGGAAGGTTTCGTAGCTGCCCGAGTCGCGATCGACCGCGACACGGATGTCCACATCACCTTCATAAAACTTCTTGGTGGCCTGGGCCAGAGCGGCTTCGACGGCGCCAAACACCACCTCGCGCTCGACGCTCTTCTCACGAGAGATGGCGTCCACCAGCATCAACATTTCTCGATTCATGACACTCTTTCTCCTGCATCAATGGCGGCGCTCAGGCGCCGCCACGTCCCTTGAAATCTACCAACGGCACCAGTCGCGCTTCGCGCAGCTCGTGCCACTCAAAACCCAGCGCATGCCAGGGTGCTTCGGCCTGGCGCTGCAAAGCCCGCTTGCCCGGCTTTTGTCCGACCTTCAACGTGGCGGACAAGACATCGTCCTGCCAGGCCAGTTGCCATTTGCCATCCACCGCCTCCAGGCGGCCACGGAACTTCTTGCGGTTGGCATTGACCGCTCCACCCGCTGCCGCAGCCACCTCGGCGCCAATGGCGGCCTTCAACGTGACTTCGATCTGCTCGCCGACAAAGCGCTGCAGGTCAGCCTCATGGCGCAAGGGGCGGTCCAGCCCCGGCGACGCCACTTCCAGGCGCTTGTAATCGACCGCTTCCACTTCGAGCGCAAATTGCAGCTGGCGCGTGACGCGTTCGCAGTCTTCGGTGGTCACGGCCGTGTGCACGTCCGCGCCCTCGCCGCCCGCCCAAGGCCAGTCAATGGTGATGCGCAACATGCCGCCGGCCGAACGTTCGAGTTCGACGAGTTCGTAACCGAGTCCGGTCACGGTGTTCTGGACAAGTTCGGCCAAGGCCATTGATTTTGTTTCGGGCAAAAAAAACGGGCGGTGATTACCCGCCCGTTTGGTCGTGAAGCATTGGATTTTAGCAGGGTTTTCCTGTGGTTTCAAGCGACGATCCCTGTGCCGACGCCAGCAAGCTGCGGGTGTATTCGGCTTGGGGCGCAGCAAAGACCTCTTCCATCAGGCCCTGTTCCACCACGCGGGCGTCGCGCATCACCATCACATGGTGCGCCATGGCTTGGATCACGGCCACGTCGTGCGTGATGAGCAGGTAGGCCAGGCCGCGCTGCCTCTGCAGTTGTTGCAGCAGCTCGATGACCTGCTTCTGGATCGTCACGTCCAGGGCACTGGTGGGTTCGTCCAGCACCAGCAGCTCAGGCTGCACGATGAGCGCACGGGCGATGGCGATGCGCTGGCGCTGCCCCCCGGAAAACTCATGCGGGTAGCGTTGCAGCAAGCGCGGAAACTCGGCTTCTGCCAGCCCTACTTCCTGCAGGGCTTCCAGCACCCGACGGGCGCGCTCCGCCTTGGACAGCTCCGGGCAGTGCACCCGTAAGCCTTCGCCCACAATGTCCTCAACGGCCATGCGCGGCGACAATGATGAAAACGGGTCCTGGAACACCACCTGGACGGTCTGCCGCAGCTGCCGCCCCTGCACCGCTGTGCCCCACCGGTGACTGTACGCGCCCAGCTCCCCCTGATGCGGCAGCAGGCCCAGGGCAGCCAGCGCCAGGGTGGTCTTGCCGCTGCCGGATTCGCCCACCACACCCAGCGTCTGGCCGGGGCGGATCTGCAGGTTGACCCCTTGCACGGCCGTGACATACCCTTTGCGGAACCAGCCCCGAAAGCCTGGCAGCGGCACTGGATAGTCCACCTGCAGCTCCCGCGTCCACAGCAGGGGCTCGGCCGCGGGCAAATCGGTCAGGGGCAGCACGTTGCGCGGCGCCACACTGTCGAGCAGCTTTCGGGTGTAGGTGTGCTGAGGCTGGGCAAACACGCTGGCCACCGGGCCTTGCTCAACGATGTGGCCTTTTTCCATGACGACGATGCGGTCAGCAAAGCGGCGCACCAGGTTCAGGTCGTGGGTGATGAGCATCACCGCCATGCCGTGGGCACGTTGCAGGTTGGTGATCAGCGTCAGAATCTGCGCCCGAACCGTCACGTCCAGCGCCGTGGTCGGCTCGTCGGCCAGGAGCAGGCGCGGCTGGCAAGCCAGCGCCATGGCCATCATGGCTCGCTGCCGCTGACCGCCGCTCAACTGGTGTGGATAAGACTCAGCCTTCTGTTCCGGATATTGGATCGACGTTTTTGCTAGATATTCAATAGCTAACAAGTCGCATTCTTTGTCGGAAATATCCAGATTTTTTTGAATGATTTCTGAAATTTGTTTTTTAATGGTCATGAGCGGGTTCATGGCCGTCATCGGCTCCTGAAACACCATGGCCATGTCGCGCCCGCGCAGGGCACGCATCTGCGGCTCGGGGGCGTGCAGCAGATCCACCTGGGTGTGCCGCTCACTCGGGTCTGGCATCTGAAGCACCGCCTGGCCCTGCACCTGAGCGTTTTGCAGCAAACGCATCAGCGCCAGTGCGGTGACGGTCTTGCCGGATCCGGACTCGCCGACCAGGGCAATCTTTTCACCAGCCTGGACCTCAAAACTGACGCCATGCACAACCTCATGGCCGCCGAAGGCCACGCGCAGATCGGTCACAGCCAGCAGCGGCGTGGGGGTGGTCACGCCTCGGCCTTTCGGGGGTCCAGCGCATCGCGCAGCGCATCGCCCATGAAGGTCAACAGCAACAGGGTAACGACCAGCACCGCAAAGGTGGACATGGAAATCCACCAGGCGTCGATGCTGTTTTTGCCCTGACTGAGCAGTTCACCCAGGCTGGGCGTGCCCGGAGGGACGCCCAGGCCCAGAAAATCGAGTGAGGTGAGCGCCAAAATGGCTCCGCTCATGCGAAACGGCAGAAAGGTGACCACCGGCGTGAGGGAATTGGGGAGGATGTGCCGCCAGATGATCTGCCAGTTGCTCACGCCCAGAGCCCGGGCAGCACGCACATAGTCGAGTTGGCGGTTGCGCAGGAATTCGGCACGCACGTAATCGGACAGACCCATCCAGCCAAACAGGGCCAATAGCGCCAGCAGCAGACCGATGGACGGCGCGAACACGGCGCTGAAGATGATCAGCAGGTACAGCTCGGGCATGGAACCCCAGATTTCGATGAAACGTTGAAAGGCCAGGTCGGTCTTGCCACCAAAAAACCCCTGCACCGCCCCGGTGATGACTCCCAGCACCACGCCAAAGAAGGTCAGGGCCAGTGCAAACAGCACACTCACCCGAAAACCATAGATCAGCTGTGCCAGCAGGTCGCGCCCCCGGTCGTCGGTGCCCAGCCAGTTGTCCAGCGTGGGGCCGGCCGGGTTGGGCGATTTGGCAAAGTAATTCAGGGTTTTGGGGCCATACGGGTTGGGGGCGTACAGGGCCCAATGGCCTGGTTTGGCCAGCTGCGCCCGGATGAACGGGTCGTGGTAGTCGGTAGCGGTATCGAAGTCGCCGCCAAAGGTCTTTTCGGGCAGGTCCTGAACGATCGGGAAATAGGTCTGACCGGCGTACCGGACGATGAGCGGGCGGTCGTTGCTGACCAGCTCCGCACAGAGGCTGATCAACACCAGGGCGCAGAAGACCAGCAGGCTCCAGTAGCCCAGGCGGTTCTGTTTGAAGCGCAGCCAGGCGCGTTGGCTCGGGGACAGCGATACAGCGGCCATGTCAGTCAAACTTCACGCGCGGGTCGGCCCACACATAGGACACATCGCTGACGAGCTTGGTCACCAGACCGATCAGCGTGAACACATACAGGGTGCCCAGCACCACCGGGTAATCGCGGCGGATGACGCTTTCGTAGCTCAGCAAGCCCAGACCATCCAGGGAAAACAAGGTCTCGATCAGCAACGAGCCGGTGAAAAAGGCCCCGATGAACGCGGCCGGAAAGCCCGTCAGGATGGGGATCAGCGCATTGCGCAGCACATGGGTCCAGAGGATCTTGCGCTCCGACAGGCCCTTGGCGCGGGCTGTGGTCACGTACTGTTTGCGGATTTCTTCGAGGAAGGCATTTTTGGTCAGCATGGCCGTCACCGCAAAGCTGCCCACCACCATGGCGGTGACAGGCATGGCGATGTGCCACAGATAGTCCACGATGCGTGCCCCCCAGGACAGTTCGTCCCAGTGTGCGGAGGTGAGGCCGCGCAGCGGAAACCATTGCAGCTGCCCGCCAAACACCACCAGCAGTGCCACGCCCAGCACAAAGCCGGGGATGGCGTAGCCCAGCAGC
>JBDKJB010000234.1:0-4215 GCA_039796835.1 Pseudomonadota bacterium
CCTTCGCAGACGGACCGCTGGTTCCGTCGGCTGCAGCTGGTGTCGGCGGCGGCTTACAGCCTGGGCCATGGCGGCAACGACGCGCAAAAGACCGCCGGCATCATCTGGCTGCTGCTGATTGCGGCCACCGCCAGCCAGGTGCCCAACCTGCCTGACTGGATGAAGGCCAGCAAAGACCATCTGCCCACCTGGGTGGTGATTGCCTGTTACATCACCATCGGTCTGGGCACCATGTTTGGTGGCTGGCGCATCGTCAAGACCATGGGCCAGAAGATCACCAAGCTCAAACCCGTTGGCGGGTTTTGCGCCGAGACCGGGGGCGCCTGCACCCTGTTCATTGCCACAGCCATGGGCATCCCGGTGTCTACCACGCACACCATCACGGGGGCCATCGTCGGGGTGGGTAGCACCCAGCGCGCCAGTGCTGTGCGCTGGGGCGTGGCGGGCAACATCGTGTGGGCCTGGATCTTCACGATCCCCGCCAGCGCCTTTGTTGCTGCCGTGGCCTATTGGATCAGCCTGCAGCTCTTCTGATCGCGAGAACCTCCGGCCAAGCTAGATTTGCAGCTCAAAGTAGCGCTGAAAGCTGTAAGCCAGCGCCCCCAGCAGAGCGGTGGCCCCCACCATCAGGGACGCCACCAATGCGAAAACCGTGAACCAATTGGTGTGGCCTGCCGCATGGTCGGCGGCTAAATCCGGGTTGTGTTGCGCGTTCCAACGCTCGGGCGTGGCCAGCCCATACACCAGCGCGATGACCGCGCAAGCGGCGACCATCATCCCCAAGATCGGGATCAGGGCCCAGCTGATTCGGTCGTCCAGGCCCAGATTCCGGGCCCGCACCACACCCACCACACCCAGGAGGGTGGGCAGCGGCAGCAGCCAGGCCCACGGGTCGCGCAGCCCATGCAGATAAAAGCGATGCCCGCCCAGCGGGCCCGCCAGAAAAGCCAGCCAGGTGGCGAGGGTCTTGTTTTTGATCATGGGGCTTCTACAGGGGCCGTGCGGGCACCGGCGCCCAGGGTCTTCTCCATCATCACCACGTCCAGCCAGCGGCCGAACTTCCAGCCGCAGGCATGGAGCACCCCCACGTCCGTGAAACCGGCCGCGCGATGCACTCCCACCGAGCCCGCGTTGGCTGAATCGCCGATGATGGCAATCAGTTTGCGCACGCCGCGCCGTTCGGCCTGGGCGACCAGTTCGGCCATGAGCAAACGGCCCAAGCCGCGCGCCTGGGCGTCGTGGGCAACGTAGATCGAGTCTTCGGCTGAAAACCGGTAGGCTGGACGGGGTTTGAACCAGTTGCAGTAGGCAAACCCCGCCACGCGCCCGTCCACTTCGACCACCAGGTGGGGCAGGCCTTTGGCCTGCACGTCGGCACGCCGCCCAGCCATGTCAGCAGCTGAGGGCGGCTCGGTCTCAAAGGTGCCAGTGCCATGGAGGACGTGATGGGCATAAATGGCGGTGATGGCGGGGACATCGGCGTCGGTGCTGGGGCGGATGAGGGGCATGGTGTTCGTAGGTGACTCAGGAAGGGCTTCGGCTTATAATGTCGGGCTGTCCAAAGTATCGCAGGCTAGGTGGCCTTGTTGCGTGTCTCAGGCTTTGGATGACCCGGAGATCCCGTCAGCCGCACGTATCTACCGTCTGTTTGATTGACTTCATGCAGCGGGTGCGCAGGCGTTGAAATCCTTTTTTTGTCTGGAATACACCATGGTCGTGATTCGACTCTCCCGCGGCGGCGCCAAGGCCCGTCCGTTCTTCAACATTGTTGTTGCCGACAAGCGCGCCCGCCGTGATGGCCGTTTCATCGAGCGCATCGGGTTTTACAACCCGATTGCCACCGCCAACGAGGAAAGCCTGCGCATTGCGCAAGATCGCCTGACCCATTGGCGTGGTGTGGGCGCCATTGCGTCCCCCACCGTTGAGCGCCTGCTCAAGCAAGCCGCCAAGAAAGCGGCCTGAGCGACCCGAGCAACCTGGGCGACCAAGAGGTCATTGCACCGCTTTGAGCGCGGCCCAGGCCATGGCGAACATTCCTGGTCTGGAGTCCGCCGCGCTGCCGCCAGACGCGGTCGAGGTTGCCCGCATTCTGGGTGCCTGGGGCATCAAAGGCTGGTTCAAGGTCTTGCCTCACAGCGCCGACCCGCAGGCGCTGTTCTCCTCCAGACGCTGGTTTTTGCTGCCTGCCGCCCCTCAGGGCGTGACGCGCACAGCTGATGCGATGCCACCTGGCCCTGGCACCTGCCAGTTGTTGCCGATCCGGGAGGCCAAAGATCACTCGGATTCTGTGGTGGCCAGTAGCTTCGCGGTGCCTGATCGCAACGCTGCAGAGATGCTTAAGGGAGCCCGTGTCTTTGTGGCCCGCTCCAGCTTTCCCACAGCGCAAAAGGACGAATACTACTGGGTGGACCTGATTGGTATGTCTGTGGTCAACCGGGAGGGGTGTGTGTTTGGCGAGGTCAAGGACCTGATGCAGACGGGCCCCCAGAGCGTGCTGGTGGTGACCAGCGAGCTGGATGGCAAGATCCAGGAAACCCTGATTCCGTTCGTGGCCGCTTTTGTTGACGATGTGGACACTGCCAACCGGCGCATCACCGTCGATTGGCAGGCAGACTACTGACACATCCTGATGCCATGCGCTTCGACATCGTTACCCTGTTTCCGGAACTGTTCGCGCCCTTCCTGACCAGTGGAGTGACACGGCGCGCTTACGAATCGGGTCAGATCGCGGTGCATCTGCATTCGCTGCGCGATTTCGCCGTAGGCAATTACCGTCGGGTGGACGACCGTGCTTTTGGGGGTGGCCCGGGCATGGTGATGATGGCTGAGCCCCTGGCGCGCTCTGTGGAACACATCCGAGCAGAGCGTGAGCGGGCCGGCGTGGCCGGTGGCGCCCCGGTACTCCTGTTTTCCCCCGCTGGCCAGATGCTGAACCACAGCCTGGTGGCCGAATGGGCGCATGGCGAGCCATCACTCACAGGGGCAATTTTGATCTGCGGCCGCTACGAAGGCCTGGACCAACGCTTCATCGACCAGTTTGTGACCCACCAGATCAGCCTTGGTGATTTTGTGCTGTCGGGCGGCGAAGTGCCCGCCATGGCCTTTCTGGACGCCATCGCCCGCTTGCAGCCCGGGGTGCTGGGTGATGCAGCCAGCCATGCCGAAGACAGCTTCAACCCCGCACTGGGTGGTCTGCTGGATTGCCCGCATTACACCCGTCCGCCCGAGTGGCGCGGCAAGCCGGTCCCGCCCGAACTGCTGTCGGGCCACCACGCCCAGATCGAAGCCTGGCGCACCGCCCAGCGGCGCAAGCTGACGGCGCAGCTCCGGCCAGATCTGCTATAATGAACAGTTAACCCGATCCTCTGCCGGCCGCCTGTGGCTCCATCCGGGAATGAAAGTTGCGCGATGAACAGTCGGCACACCACAGGCACCCACAATGGCGTTGCGAGATGTTCCTTGCGACGCGGTGCGCCAAGCATGATCAAGTGAGGCTTCCATGAACCTGATCCAGACCCTCGAGCAAGAGGAAATCGCCCGTTTGGGCAAAAACATCCCCGATTTCGGCCCCGGCGACACGGTCATCGTGAACGTCAATGTGGTTGAAGGCAACCGCAAGCGCGTTCAGGCCTATGAAGGCGTCGTGATTGCCAAGCGCAACCGTGGCCTCAACAGCGGCTTCATTGTGCGCAAGGTGTCCAGCGGCGAAGGTGTGGAGCGCACGTTCCAGACCTACAGCCCACTGATCGCCAGCATCGAAGTCAAGCGCCGCGGTGACGTGCGCCGCGCCAAGCTGTACTACCTGCGTGACCGCAGCGGCAAATCGGCCCGCATCCGCGAGAAGCTGCCGGCCAAGAAAGCGGCTGAGTAAGCCCGCCGCTGCTGCACCCATTCAAGCCGCCTGCCACAATCAGGCGGCTTTTTGTTTTCTCCGACACGCGCATGTCCCAGCCAGCCCACCGGAAATTCACCCCCCTGTCCAAGCTGCCGAACTTTGACCCGCAAAAGGTGCCAGTGGCCGCGGTGGATTCGCATTTGCCGCCGGTGGGGTCAGAACGCTTGCAGGCACCGGCCCTGCGCCAGCGCTTTGCCCTGCCGCCCGCTTGGGACGTGGAATTGCGCCAGGAACCGCCCACTGGCAACCGTTCTCCCATGCCCGCTGCGGTGCTGGTGCCGATCGTGCTGCGGGCCGAGCCCACGCTTCTGCTGACGCAG
>JBDKJB010000235.1:0-4206 GCA_039796835.1 Pseudomonadota bacterium
CTGAACACCTCGGTGCCCTGGGACCAGGTCAAGATCAACGGCCCGGTCTACATTGGCTCCAGCGTGCGCATCGAGCCAGGCGCTGTTATCAATGGCCCGGCGTGGATTGGGCATGGCAGCGTCATCCGCTCGGGGGCCAAGGTCACGCGCAGCATCCTCTTTGAATACACCCGCATCGCGGCCGACATGCACTTCAATGAAATGATTGTGTCGCCGCAATACTGCGTCGATCGCCATGGTGACACCCTTTACCGGGGTGACGATTCGGCGCAATTGCGCTGGGGCGATGCCCGCGCCTGAAAGCCCGCTGATGAACCACACCGTACAACCTGTCATTCTCTCCGGCGGCTCGGGCACACGCCTGTGGCCGCTGTCGCGCGAAAAGTATCCCAAACAGCTTCTGCCGCTGATGGGGGACGACTCCCTCCTTCAGGCCACCCTGCGTCGCGCGCAGCAGGTGCCTGGCCTGTCGTTGGCCGACCCCATGGTGGTGTGCAACGAAGAGTACCGTTTTGTCATCGCTGAACAGTTGCGCTTGATGGGACGCGCTGGCCGGATCATCCTGGAGCCCGTCGGTCGCAACACGGCGCCTGCGATGACCCTCGCCGCCCTGGCGGCGTCTTCCAACGGCGCGGATCCCATCCTGCTGATCATGCCGGCCGACCATGTGATCCTGGATGCAGGGGCCTTCCAGGCAGCCATTGGGCAGGGGGCCCGCTTGGCAGCTTCCGGTCATGTTGTGACTTTTGGCATCACCCCTACCGGCCCGGAAACCGGGTTTGGCTACATACAGGGCGGAGCCAAAGTCGATGGCGATGCGTCTGCTTGCTTCATCAACCGCTTTGTCGAAAAACCCAAACTCGAAACCGCCCAGGCATATCTGAAAGAAGGCAACTACTCCTGGAACGGCGGCATCTTCATGGTGCGCGCGTCGGTGTGGCTGGCTGCCATGCAGAGCTGCCGAAAAGACATCCTGCTGGCCTGCCAGGCGGCCGTGGGCAGTGGCAAGACCGATGGCGACTTTGTGCGCGTGGGCAAAGCCGAATTCGAAGCCTGTCCCTCCGATTCGATCGACTACGCGGTCATGGAGCGCCTGGCCCAAGCGAGCCGCAGCGGGCCGTCGTTGCCGCAGGGCGTGGTCGTGCCACTGTCTGCGGGTTGGTCTGATGTCGGCTCCTGGGATGCGCTGTGGCAGGTTCAGAACAAAAACGCGCAGGGCAACGTGGCACATGGCGATGTCATGCTGCAGGACTGCCAGAACACCCTGGCCATCTCACAGCAGCGCCTCGTGGCCTGCGTGGGTGTGGAAGACCTGATCGTGGTGGAAACCGCCGACGCCGTGCTGGTGGCGGACCGCAGCCAAGCCCAGGAGGTCAAACAGATTGTTGCCCGTCTGGCCCGTGAAGCGCGCAGTGAAGGCAGCATCCATCGCAAGGTTTACCGGCCCTGGGGCTGGTACGACAGCGTGGACGCCGGCAAGCGTTTCCAGGTCAAACGCATCGTCGTCAAACCCGGTGGCATCCTGTCGCTGCAGATGCACCACCACCGCGCCGAGCACTGGATCGTGGTCAGTGGCACCGCCCGGGTCACATGTGCCGACAAGACCTTTCTGGTGGCCGAGAACCAGTCCACCTTCATTCCGCTGGGCGCCAAGCACCGGCTGGAGAATCCTGGGCAGGTCCCTTTGGAAATGATCGAGGTGCAGTCCGGGTCCTATTTGGGCGAGGACGACATCGTGCGCTTCGAAGATGCCTACGGCCGCTGACCGCGACCTGAAAACGCGCCCAGACGGTCACCGCTGCCTGCATGGCTGGTCTTGGCCGCAGGCACGGCTCGGCCCTGTGCTTTGAGGGCACAAGCCGCCTGCCGGCACACCATTGAATTAGACTCCTTCCATGGCCAGTGACACCGTTTCACGCGGAAAAATCATCGACGTGCTCCTTGCCAGCCCCATTTTTGGCAAGCTGGACCGAAGCATCATCGACGATCTGGCCAGCGAGTTGAGGCTTCGGCAGGTTCATGGCGGCCAGCCTGTCGTTCGCGAACATGATCCTGCCAACGAATTGCTGTTCCTGGTCAGTGGTGGCCTCCGGGTATCGCGGGTGAACGCCCAGGGTGAACTCCTGCTGTACAACGAAATTCGGCCGGGGATGAGCTTTGGTGAAGCCGGGCTGATCCTGCGCCAGCCCCGGGCTGCCGATGTGACCGCGGTGCGGGATTCGCTGCTGGCCGTGCTCAGCCGGGAGGCTTTCGAGAATCTCCTCAACAAGTATCCGTTGCCAATCAACCAGGTGGTGGTGCGCGCCGTTTTCAACTACCTGCGGCATTCTGAAGAAACCAGCAAGCGTACCCACGCCGAATCGATTGCGGTGATCCCCCTGCACAACGGCGCAGGTGCCAAGGAGGTCGCCAATGCACTGGCCGAGTCGTTTTCTCAAATAGGGAAAGCGCACCTCCTGGATCCATCCCATTCCGCTGGCAACCGCCAATCATTGCAGGACATTGCCGCCTACCAGGACGCGCTTGAAGAGTCGTCCGACTTCTTGATCTACGAAGCAGAGGCAGCTCCCAGCGAATGGTCGCTTCGCTGCTTCCGTCAGGCAGATCAGGTCGTCTACGTGGTGAATGCAGGTGCCAAGGATCGGGTTGGCGAACTCGAAGCGTTGCTTCAGTCGCAGTCAGACTACCACCTCAAACGCTCCCATCTGGCTGTCCTGCACGAGCCGGGGCAAACCCAGCCATCCCGCGTCGACGATTGGCGCACAGGGCGGGTCATCGAACGCGTCTATCCGTTGCGCAGCAGGCATCCCAATGACTTCGCTCGCCTGGTCCGGTTCTTGACGGGCCGCGCAGTGGGGGTCGTCCTGGGGGGCGGAGGGGCGCGGGGGTTCGCCCACGTCGGTGTGCTGCGCGCGATGGAAGAGGCCGGTATTCCAGTCGACCTGATTGGCGGCAACAGCATGGGGGCCCTGATTGCTGCCCAATACGCCTGCGGAACATCGCTCGATGACATCATTCCCAACACCCGCGAGTTTGCCGCGGGAGGTGAGCGGCTGACTTTTCCGGTGATCTCGCTGGTGTCAGGTCAGCGGGTTGAGCGGGACCTGCGGAAAATGTTTGGTGAGCAGCATTGTGACGGACAGTGGATTCCTTTTTTTGCAGCGGCGTGCAACCTCACCCTGGGCAAGACCACCGTCCAGGACACGGGCCCGGTCTGGCGAGCCGTCCTGGCCAGCAACTCCCCGGCGGGGCTTTTTCCTCCGGTGCTGCTGAACGGAGAGATGCTGGTGGATGGCGCCATCCTTGAGAATGTGCCGGTAGACGCGATGCGCATGCGCTTGGGCACACCGCAGGAGCGACGGCGTGGCAACGGCACAGTGATCGCCATTGACGTGGACGTCCAGGAGCCCATGCGGGTGGATCCGCAGCTCAACCGGTTGTCGGCCTGGAGCACGCTGAAAGGATATTTTTCGCCCAAAGCGCATCCTTCCCCCTCCATCACCGACATCCTTTACCGTGCAGGGCATATCGGCGGACTGTATCAACGAAACGCGACGGTTGCTCAGGCAGATCAATACCTGGAGCCCCCGGTGTCCGAGTTCTCGATGATGAGCTACAAGCGCGGTGAAGAAATTGCTGAGGTGGGCTACCAGTACGCCTCGAAAAAGATCCGGCAATGGAAAAGTCGCCCCCGCCGCTAACCGAGGGCCCAGCCGACCCTGGCGATGCTCAGCGGCAGGTCGCTCGGGAGCTTGCGCTGTCGACCAGCCAGCGTGAAGTGTGGCTGGACCAGCGCGCATGGCCGAACAGCGTGCATCTGAACATCGGGGGGGCGGGCTATTTGAATGGCAGTCTGAATCTGACAATATTGCAGCGTTCACTCGACTTGCTGGTTGAAGAAAATCAAGCCCTGCGCCTCGTTCCCAGATCAGACGGCACACAGATTCTGCTGGAGCACTACGCGCCAAAACTCGAGATCGTTGATTGTTCTGATGCTGCCATTCCTCACCAACGCATGGCAGAAGTATGGTCTCGTGAGATCAGGCGACCGTTTGAATTGGGCACGCGACCGCCCTGGCGGTTTGTTTTGTATCGGGCACATGCAGCGGGATTCGGGATCAGCCTGCACTATCACCATCTAGTGATGGACGGTTGGGGAACGACGCTGGTGTGGCACCGATGGGCGGACATATATCGTCAGTTACT
>JBDKJB010000236.1:0-4196 GCA_039796835.1 Pseudomonadota bacterium
GCGTTGACGAGCGGATCACCACGGTGGTCAGGCCCCAGCACAGGCCTGCGCACAGCGCCAGCAGGTCGCCCTGAAACTGCCCGGGCACGCCCTGCGCCAATCCGTCACGCAGGGCCAGCGCTACGCCGGCGAACGCCAGCAGCAGCCCCAGCCACTGGATCGAACGCAGGCGCTCTGACTTCACCAAGAGCGGCAGGATCAGGGCCACCCAGAACGGCGAGGTATAGAGCAGCACCGTGAGTCGGGCCGCCCCCGTGAGCATCAGCCCGTTGTAGATGAAGACGAATTCCAGCGCAAACAGCCCGCCCGCCAGCAGCCCGGCGTGCAGGGAGCCGTCCGGTGCGAACAGGCGCACGCCACGCCACTGGCACCACAGCCACAGCAGCACGGTGGCCCCGACGAATCGCACGCTGGCCTGGAAGATGGGCGGCAGCTCGGCCAGGGTGGCCTTCACCAGCACCTGCTGGAATCCCCAAAAGAAACAGCAGCCCAGCAACAAGGCCACTGCCAGGCCATCCAGAGAGTCTTTGCGTTGCATCAGGCGTGTAACAGGCCGCTACTGCGGTGGTGCCGACAGGGAAACCTCAGCCACCGCGCGCGGCTTGCCCAGCGGTGTGGTGGCCTGGGCCTTCTGCACGGCAGCGATGTCTTCTTCGCTGGGGTAGATGCCAGAGATCCAGTAGTCGAAGACCCGCCGTGCGATCGGTGCGGCGTTCTGTGCGCCAAAGCCGGCGTTTTCGACCACCAGGGCCAACGCGATGCGGGGTGCTTCCAGAGGGGCAAAGGCGCTGAACAGGGCATGATCACGGTTGCGCTCGGCCACCTTCTTGGCGTCGTATTTTTCATTGGCCTTGATGGCGACCACCTGCGCGGTGCCGGTCTTGCCACCGCTGGTGTAAGGGGCTCCGCGGAAGCTTGACGCCGAGGTGCCTTCAAGGTTCACGCCCGCCATGGCCTGCTTGATGAGCGCGATGTTTTCCGGCTTGGCCACCCGCTCGCCCACGGTCTGGGGCTCGGTGGTCGCCAGGGGTTGGCGGGTCACCACGTCGATCACATGCTGCACCACATGGGGTTTCATCTTGACCCCGTCGTTGGCCAGTGTGGCGGTGGCCAGAGCCAGCTGCAGCATGGTGAAGTTGTTGTAACCCTGGCCGATGCCGAGCGAAATGGTTTCGCCTGCGTACCACTTCTGCTGCTCAGGCTTGCGGTAGGCACGGCGCTTCCAGGCGGTGGACGGCAGCAGGCCGCGCGCTTCGCCCAGCAGGTCGATGCCGGTGAGCTCGCCAAACCCGTATTTGCTCAGTTCGGCGTGCATGCCGTCCACACCCATGTCGTTGGCCAGGACGTAGTAGTAGGTGTCGCAGGACTGAACGATGGCCTTGTACATGTTCACCACGCCGTGGCCGCCCTCCTTGTCGTCGCGAAACCGGTGGTTGCCAAACATGAAGAAACCAGGGTCCACAATGGTCTGCTCCGGCCTGCGCTTGCCGGTCTCCAGCGAGGCCAGGGACATGAAGGGCTTGTAGGTCGACCCTGGCGGATAGGTGCCTCGCAGCGCCCGGTTGAGCAGGGGCTTGTCCAGCGACTCGTTCAAGGCCTGCCAGTTGTCCGCGTCGATGCCTTCGACAAACAGGTTCGGGTCAAAGGTGGGCTTGCTGACAAAGGCGAGCACTTCGCCCGTGCGCGGGTCCATCGCCACCAGCGCACCGCGCCGCTCACCAAACAGGTCCTCCACCAGCTTCTGCAGCTTGATGTCGATCGACAATTGGACCGTATGGCCGGCCGTGGCTGGGTTGCTGGAGAGTTTGCGCACCGCCCGGCCGCCCGCCGATGTCTCGACCGAGTCCACCCCCGTGGTGCCATGCAGATGGGACTCGAAGCTTTGTTCCACCCCGAGCTTGCCAATGTATTCCGTGCCTTTGTAGTTGTTGGCGGCCTCTTCAGGCCACTCATCCATTGCCTTCTTTTCGGCCTGATTCACCCGACCGATGTACCCAACCACATGGCTGGCCAATTCGCCATGGGGATAGTGGCGGAACAGCCTGGCCTTGATCTCCACGCCGACAAAGCGAAAACGCTGCGCGGTGAAGCGGGCAACCTCTTCGTCCGAGAGCCGTGTGCGGATGGGCAGGGACTCAAAGCTCTTGGACTCCTCCAGCAGCTTGCGAAACCGCTTCCGGTCGCGCGGGCCGATGTCCACCACCTTGGCCAGATCGTCGAGGGTCTGGTCCAGCTGGCTCACTTTGGAAGGGGTGATCTCCAGGGTGTAGGCCGAATAGTTGGTGGCCAGCGGCACCCCATTGCGGTCGACGATCAGCCCGCGGATCGGCACGATCGGCACCACCGCGGTGCGGTTGTTCTCGGCCTGCTCTTTCAGGTCGTCGTGGCGCACCACTTGCAGATAGACCAGGCGCGCGATCAGGGTGGCCAGGCACAGCAGCACGACACCCACGGCCACCAGCACCCGGTAGCGAAAGCGCTCCAGATCGGCTTCAATGTTCCGCAGTTCGGTCATAGCGCGGTTCCGCGCGGAGGTTCTGCCGTCGGGCCGCCCCAAGGCAGAACACGCCCCCTAGGGGGGCAGCGACCCGCGCAGCGGTGGAGCGTGGGGGCCGTCACAATGGTCGGTTCGCGTCCGGGTCCGGGGCGCGGCGCTGGGGCAGCAGCAGCAACACACTGGCCAGGGGCCACAGGGCCGCTTCGACGAAGGGTGCCAGGGCCATGGACCAGCCCGGGAACTGCCCCCCCGCCACCAGTCGCACCAGCCATTCCACCAGATGCGCCGCGACAAAGAGCGGCAGCACCTGGACCGCCTGCGAAGGCACGCTGAACCACAGCAGTCGGCGGTGGATGGCAATGGCCAGGAAGCACAGTACCGTGTAGGCCAGCGCATGCTGGCCCAACAGGGAGCTCATGTGCACGTCCATCGCCAGACCAAAGCCAAAAGCGGCCACCATGCCGATGCGCAGGGGCTGATGCACGTTCCAGAACACCAGGGTCAGGGCCAGCAAGTCCGGCATCCAGGCCACGCGGCCCCACAGGCCGACGTTCTGCAGGATGTTGAGGAAAAGGGCCAGCAGCAGGCTGCCCCAGACAAACAGCGGGTTCGCCGGCAGCAACAACTGCTGACCTGGGCGCATGATCATGGCGCCGCCCCCGCAGGCTTGCGGCCTGTCTTCTTGCCCGGCTCGGCCACCGCGTTGTCGGCGGGGCGCTGTGGGATCTGGGCCGATACCGGGGCCAGCACCACCACATGGACAGCCCCGGAGACCAGCGCGGCGGGCGCACACTGGACGCGGGCAAAGGCGCTGTCCACACGGCGGTCGATGCGGGTGATGCGGGCCACCGGCAGGCCGGCCGTGAAGACGCCATCGACACCGCTGGTGGTCAACAGATCCCCTTCCCGGACATCGGCATTGGCAGCGACAAATCGCAACTCCATTCCGCCGGCACCATCGCCGAAGGCCACACCGCGCGCGCCGGTGCGCGTGTTCAGCACCGGGGTGGACTGGTCCCGGTCCGACAGCAGCGTCACCTCGCTCACCTGCGGATACACGCGCGTGACCTGACCGAGCACGCCGGTCTCATCCATTACCGCCGATCCCAGCATGATCGACTGGGTGAGGCCCGCATCGATGATGACCTTGCGGGTGTACGGGTCAGCGGCGTCGTACAGCACCTGGGCTGGCCGGGCGGTGGCGCCCAGGCGCTCGCGCATGTCCAGCAGCTTGCGCAAGCGTGCGTTTTCCAGGCTGAGCTGTTCCACCTGCACGGCACGCTGCGACAGGTCACCCAGCTTGCGCTCGGCGGCGGCGGCCTTGGCCTCGGCGCTTTGCAGCGACGACAGGTACTGCCCCAGGCCGCGCCCCGCCTGCACGGGTTGCTGCGCCAGCCATTGCAGGGGTGCCAGGACGGTGGCCACGGCCACGCGGATCGGCGTGGCGATGTGGAACCGGGTGTCGGCGGTCATCAGGAAAATGGCCAGAGCGCCCAGGATGGCCAGGCGCGACACGGCCGACGGGCCCTGGCGGAAAAACGGCGGCGGGGTGCGGTCGAGGGTGCCTAAGGGCACGGCCGCCTCATTCGCTGGTGAAGATGGAACCCAGGCGGTCCATGCGCTCCAGCGCGATGCCGCAGCCACGCACCACGCAGGTCAGCGGGTCTTCGGCCACCAGCACGGGCAGGCCGGTTTCCTC
>JBDKJB010000237.1:0-4189 GCA_039796835.1 Pseudomonadota bacterium
CATGGCACCGACCTGGGTCTGCGGTGTGCCGCAGATGTCGATCACAAGTTGCGTGATGCGCTCGATGTGCTCCACGGTCAAGGCCGGATCCACACCACGCTCGAAACGGTGGCCCGCATCGGTGCTGAAGTTGAAGCGGCGCGAACGGCCGGCCACGGCGTCGGGCCACCAGAAAGCCGCCTCGATGTAGATGTTCTGCGTGGCATCCGACACCGCCGTGGCGTCACCGCCCATGATGCCGGCCAGGGACTCGACCGCCTGGGCGTCGGCAATGATGCCCACGGTCTCGTCGAGCGTGACCGTGTTGCCATTGAGCAGCTTGAGGGTTTCGCCCTTCTGGGCCCACCGAACGTCCAGGCCACCTTGGATCTTGTCCAGATCGAAGATGTGTGTGGGGCGGCCGAACTCGAACATCACATAGTTTGAAATGTCCACCAGGGCCGACACGCTGCGCTGACCGCAGCGGGCCAGGCGCTCGACCATCCAGGCCGGCGTTTTGGCCTGGGTGTTGACGCCTTTGACGATGCGCCCCGAAAAGCGCCCGCACAGGTCGGTGGCACTGATCGTCACCTGCAGCTTCTGCGTCGTGCCCACGGCCACCGGCGGGAAGCTTGGAGTTTGCAGCGGTGCGCCGGTGATGGCCGCCACCTCGCGGGCAATGCCGTAGACCGACAGGCCATGCCCCAGGTTGGGCGTGAGCTTGAGCGTGAACAGGGTGTCGTCCAGCTTCAGATGGCTGCGGATGTCCTGCCCGATGGGGGCGTCGGCCGCCAGTTCGTAGAGGCCGCTGTGGTCTTCGGCGATCTTCAGTTCGGTGGCCGAGCACAGCATGCCCTGTGACTCCACACCGCGCAGCTTGCCGAGCCTGATCTCGAAGGGCTTTCCGTCCTCGCCGGGGGGCAGCTGCGCCCCCACCAAAGCCACGGGCACGCGGATGCCCACCCGAGCATTGGGCGCGCCGCAGACGATCTTGAGCAAACCGCCCTGCCCTGCATCGACCTGGCACACGCGCAGGCGGTCGGCATTGGGATGCTGCTCGCAGGCCTTGATTTCACCCACCACCACGCCGCTGAACGGGGGCGCAGCCGGGCGGGCTTCTTCGACCTCCATGCCGGCCATGGTCAGGGCGTCCGCCAGTTCCTGGGTGGACAGCGGAGGGTTGCAGAATGTGCGCAGCCAGCTTTCAGGGAATTGCATGTCAGGCCCCTTTACTGGAATTGCGACAGGAAGCGCACGTCGTTCTCGAAGAACAGGCGCAGATCGTTCACACCGTAGCGCAGCATGGCCAGGCGGTCGATGCCCGATCCGAAGGCGAAGCCGATGTGCCGCTCCGGGTCCAGGCCCATGTTGCGCACCACGGTGGGGTGCACCTGGCCGGAGCCCGCCACTTCGAGCCAGCGACCGGCCAGCGGCCCCTGGGTGAACTGGATGTCGATCTCGGCGCTGGGCTCGGTGAACGGAAAGTAGCTGGGCCGAAAGCGCATCACCAGATCGTCGGTCTCGAAAAACGCCTTGCAGAAATTGAGGAAGGTGACCTTCAGGTCCTTGAAGCTGACGTTTTCGCCCAGCCACAGGCCCTCGACCTGGTGGAACATGGGTGAATGGGTGGCGTCGGAGTCCACGCGGTAGGTGCGCCCCGGTGCGATGACGCGGACTTCTGGAAAATTCGCTTGCCCTGCGTACTTTTTGGCGTGCGCTGTGGCGTAACGGATCTGCATCGGGCTGGTGTGCGTACGCAGGCAGTAGGGCTGGCCCTGCTCGTCCTTCATGTCGACGTAAAAGGTGTCCTGCATGGACCGCGCCGGGTGGTTGGGCGGATTGTTCAGGGCCGTGAAGTTGAACCAGTCGTTTTCGATCTCGGGGCCGTCGGCCACCTCAAAACCCATGGAGCCGAAGATCTGCTCAATGCGCTCCCAGGCGAGTGAAATCGGGTGCAAGCCGCCCACGGCACGTTTGCGCCCCGGCAGGGTCACGTCCAGGGCCTCGGCCCGCAGCTGGGCCTGCATTTCAGCGTCTGCCAGGGCCTGGCGACGCGCGTTCAGGGCCGACTCGATCGCCTGCTTGGCTAGGTTGATGGCCGCGCCACGGGTTTTCTTCTCTTCGACGGGCAGCGCCGCCATGCCTTTCATGAGTTCGGTCACACGGCCTGCCTTGCCCAGGAACAGCGCCTTGGCGTTTTCCAGCTCGGCGGGCAGGTGGGCTGCGGCGAAAGCGTCTTGCGCGCCTTGAACCAGTGTGTCCAGATCGTTCATGAATATCTCAAGAAAAACAAAAAGGCCAGAGTTTCATGGCTCTGGCCCGTTATATTTTGCCCACAATCAGCTATCTGAAAAATAGCTGATTTGAGTGCAATTTATGCAGAAAGTCGGGCCTTGACCTGGGACACGATGCCCTCGAAAGCCGCCATGTCGTGCACGGCGATGTCCGACAGCACCTTGCGGTCGATCTCGATGCCGGCTTTTTTCAGGCCGTTAGCGAACTGGCTGTAGGTCAGACCGCACTGGCGCGCAGCCGCGTTGATGCGGGCGATCCAGAGCTGCCGGAAGACACGTTTCTTGTTGCGGCGGTCACGGTAGGCGTATTGCCCAGCCTTCATCACCGCTTCTTTGGCGATGCGGAAGACATTGCCGCGGCGGCCGCGGAAACCCTTGGCTAGGGCGAGAACTTTTTTGTGACGGGCGCGGGCGGTGACACCACGTTTGACGCGAGGCATAGGAGACTCCTTTTCGTGGTGAGGTTAAATGCCCATGCCGGGCAGCATCTGTGCCATGTGACCCATGTTGGTCTCATGCACAGCCGTTGCACCGCGCAGGTGGCGCTTGTTCTTGGTCGTCTTTTTGGTCAGGATGTGGCGCTTGAACGCCTGGCCCCGCTTGACGGTGCCACCTGGACGGACGCGAAAGCGCTTTTTGGCGCTGCTCTTGGTCTTCATTTTGGGCATTTGCATGCTCCTTCTCATGTGTGCCCATGAGGCGTCAGTGAAACTTTCACTGCCTTGTTGGCCCTGGGTCACTTCTCAAAAAAACGTCAAACCGTGGTTTCTGCCACCGGCTTGGCCGCGGGCGCTGCGGATTTCTTCTTGCCCGGGGCGATCATCATGATCATCTGCTTGCCTTCCAGCTTCGGAAACTGTTCCACCACAATGGCGTCGCCCAGTTCATCGCGCATGCGCTGCAACAGCGCCAGGCCCAGTTCCTGGTGGGTGATCTCGCGGCCGCGAAAACGCAAGGTGATCTTGCATTTGTCGCCGTCGTCCAGAAACCGCCGGATGTTGCGCAACTTGATGTTGTAGTCGCCGTCGTCCGTGCCCGGGCGGAACTTGATTTCCTTGACCTCGATGACTTTCTGCTTGGCCTTGGCTTCCGCGGCCTTCTTCTGTTCCTGGTATTTGAACTTGCCGTAGTCGGTGAGGCGGCAGACCGGGGGCGTCGCGGTGGCCGAAATTTCAACCAGATCGACGTCCAGATCACCGGCCATGCGCAAGGCCTCCATGAGGCTGACGATGCCCAGTGGCTCGTTGTTCACACCCGAGAGGCGAACCTCAGGGGCCATGATTTCGCGGTTCAGGCGATGCTTGCGCTCTTCACGTTGGCGGCGGTCGCGGAATTCAGTGGCGATGACAGTATCCTTTCAATTCAAACCGATCAAACCCATGCAAAATCATCAAAAATGCTCTGCTTTCAGGAGCTGTCAAAAGACAACCCATAACGGAAAAAGCATTTAAAACGCTTTAAAGAAAGCTGCTGGCGAGATATTCAGAGCTTGGAGCGGATGTCGGAGGCGATTTTTTCAACAAACGCCGCCAGGGACATGACCCCCAGATCTGCACCGCCACGTGCACGCACGGCGACGGTACCAGCCGCCTTTTCCTGATCGCCCGCGACCAGGATGTAAGGGAGCTTTTGCATGGAATGCTCGCGTATTTTACGCGAAATTTTCTCGTTCCGCGCATCGGTGATGACTCTAAGGTCTTGATTTGGCAGGGCTTTGCGCAGTTTCGCGGCAATTTCACGACAGTATTCGCTCTGCGCATCGGTGATGTTGAGCACCGCCACCTGCACCGGCGCCAGCCAGGCCGGCAGCGCACCGCTGTGCTGTTCGATCAGGATGCCGATGAAGCGCTCCAGGCTGCCGACGATGGCGCGGTGCAGCATCACGGGGCGGTGGCGCGCGCCATCTTCCCCCACGT
>JBDKJB010000238.1:0-4186 GCA_039796835.1 Pseudomonadota bacterium
GCCCCATTCCTTGATGAAGCCGTGCCCGCCGAAGACCTGTTGGCACATCGTGGTGGCCTGCCAGCCGTTGTCCGTCAGGAAGGCCTTGACGATGGGCGTCAGCAGGCTGAGCATCTCGCCGGACTCCGCGCGCACCTTGGCGTCGGGGTGGTAATGCTCCTTTTCAAGCAGCACCGCGCAATAGATGGCCAGGGCGCGGCCGCCTTCGGCCCAGGCGCGGGCCGTGAGCAGCATCTTGCGCACGTCGGGGTGCACGATGATCGGGTCCGCCGGCTTGTCTTTGGCCTTCGGGCCACTCAACGAGCGCATCTGGATGCGGTCCTTGGCATAGGCCAGGGCGTTCTGGTAGGCCACCTCGGTCAGGCCCAGGCTCTGGTTGCCCACGCCCAGGCGGGCCGAGTTCATCATCACGAACATGGCCTGCATGCCCTTGTTGGGCTGCCCCACCAGGGTGCCGATGGCACCGTCCAGGATGATCTGCGCCGTGGCGTTGCCATGGATACCCATCTTGTGCTCCAGGCCACCGCAGTAGATGCCGTTGCGTTCGCCCAGGCTGCCGTCGGCCTTGACGTGGAATTTAGGCACGATGAAGAGGCTGACACCTTTGATGCCGGGGGGCGCGTCGGTCAAGCGCGCCAGCACCAGGTGGATGATGTTGCCGGCCATGTCGTGCTCGCCCGCGCTGATGAAGATCTTGCTGCCGCTGATCTTGTAGGTGCCGTCGTGCAGAGGCTCGGCCTTGGTGCGCATCAGGCCCAGGTCGGTGCCGCAGTGGGGCTCGGTCAGGCACATGGTGCCCGTCCATTCGCCGCTGGTCATCTTGTGCAGGTAGGTGTTTTTCTGCGCGTCGGTGCCATAGGCATGCAGGGCCGCATACGCGCCGTGCGTGAGGCCGGGGTACATCGTCCAGGCCTGGTTGGCGCTGTTCATCATCTCGTAGAAGCACTGGTTCACCACCAGGGGCAGGCCCTGGCCGCCAAAGGCCGGGTCACCGGACAGCGCGGGCCAGCCGCCTTCGACATAGGTGCGGTAGGCCTCCTTGAAGCCCTTGGGCGTGGTCACCGCGCGGGTGGCCACGTCATAGGTGCAGCCCTCCTGGTCGCCGCTGATGTTGAGCGGAAAGATCACCTCGGCGGCGAACTTGCCCGCTTCTTCCAGCACCTGATTGATGGTGTCGGCGTCCACGTCGGCGTGTTTCGGGATCTGCTTGAAGTCATCGACCACGTGCAGCAGTTCGTGCATCACAAACTGCATGTCGCGCAGGGGTGGGGTGTAGCTGGGCATGGCGTTCCTTTCGGATTTGAAGATATTTTTAATATGAAAAATCAGTTTTTGTGCTATTTATTTACGATCTGACTATTCATATGGTTTATCGGAAAAATCTATTTCTTGACTTTTGAAGTGTTCCGTTGCAAGATATTTTCAAACCCCTGATGGGCACGCTCGATCGACCCGGGGTTTTTGAGGAAGCGTGCCTCGTAGTGCAGGGCCAGGATGAGCCCATGGATCTCGAAGGCGATCTGCTCGTGGTCGCAATCGGCACGCAGGTGGCCGCAGTCGCGCGCCTGCTCCACCGCACGCAACAGCGCCTGCAGCCAGGTCTTGACCGAGCTGGCCAGCGCGTCGTGCACGGGGCCGCTGCGGTCGTCAAATTCGACCGCGCCGCTGATGAAGATGCAGCCCGAGCGGATCTCCACCGCCACGCGCTTCATCCAGTTGGCAAACAGCGCCCGCAGTCGCGGCAGGCCGCGCGGCTCCTGCAACGCCGGGGCAAAGATCTCCTGCTCAAAGCGGTGAAAGTATTCGCGGATGACCGAGATCTGCAGTTCCTCACGCGAGCCAAAGTGGGCAAAGACGCCCGACTTGCTCATGTGCGTGACTTCGGCCAGCACCCCGATCGACAGGCCTTCCAGCCCCATCTGCGTGGCCAGACCCAGCGCCGCATCAATGATGGCCTGCTTGGTCTGCTGGCCCTTGTGCAGCGAACGCGGCGCGTCACGCGGGGCCGCCTCGGCGGTGTCGGTGGAATGTGAGGGTGGCACGGGCAGATTCATTAAAACGAACGTTCGTGCTATTTTGATGGAATTCCGCGTTCCATGCAGCCCTTTGAACGGCCGCCGAGCTGTCTAGAGGCTGATTTCTAGGGAAATATGGGGTTTACCCTGATTTCAACCGGGTGCTCGGGTTTGCGCAGGCCGTCGATGCTCAGGTTGCCCGCCGCGTCCGCCGGGTAGCTGGCCTGGGCGTTGACCTGGGTGCTGACGGGGTTGCCCTGGGCGTTGGTACGGTTGGTGGTGGTCTGTTGGCTCAGGGCCGTCAGGCGGTTGCTGGCCGGGTCGATGGTCCAGGTTTGGCTGGTGGTGCAGCGGCGTACAAGTGCATGATGCGGGAACGCGCGTTGGCAACGGTGGGTGGACACTGAACGCAGCTTCATTTGCTATTTTTATAGGAGCTGATTGTGGCTGCCGCTAAGAGGAAATTGACCGAATTTTATGTATATCCCGCGGCGCCATGAAGAGGCAAGACGTGACCCTTAATTCGCATTCCCCTTGACTGGAAAACAGCATCAGATCAAGACTAATCGCTCGCACAGAACTGCAATTTGCGCGCCAACGGAAGGCTCGAACACCACCAGTTCCAAGCGGCCAGTTCCGCATGCCGCGTGCCACTCGCGCTTACGCTCTTCACTCAGCCAGGATTTAGCGTCAGACAGACTTGTGACCCATACCAACCAGCGTTCAAGCACATCTTCTGAAAACTGTCCAGTTGATGACTGCAAAACACGGCTGACCACGTTTTGCAGCGTTACGTCCTCACTACGAAAGGCTTTCAGCCCATAAAAGTCAACAGCACGTAAAACGCCGTCTTCTTGTCGCAGGTTAAGCCGAGCAATACCACTCAGCCGATCAACAGCAATAGCGATGACTTCTGCGTCATGGAGCTGAATCTTTTCTTGCCCTTGCATCTTTACCCCCCTGGACCGCGTCCACGTGGCCACGGACTGATCGGTGCGCCGGGCCCTCGCACCGGTTGACCATTTGGTCCGCGCCCCCAGTTGTGGCCATGCGGAACACCTTGACCATGGTCATGATCCCAGTCGATGTCGTAGTCGGGCTTGCCATCGCTGCCGTACTTGCGCTCCTGTCCACTTCCGGGGTTCACATGACACGAACCTGGTTCCCCATCGTTCGGGGTTTTAGTGTCTTCATTGAGCGTGCAAACACCCGCCAATATGCAGGCTGCAATTCCGCCCACTGTTGGCCCAAGCAATCGGCGTGCGCCCGCACCAATTGCAGCAGCAGCGACGCGACCACCAACCACTCGAACACCAATACCGATTGCAACTGGGTTTAACCCGTCAGGGTCCGTGTAGCCCAACGCATTCCCCCCGACATAACCGTACCGATTCCAACCGCCCTCCAGCCCAATCGGGTCCGCCTGCGTGTACCGGCTCCCCCGGCTCGGGTCATACGTCCTCTGGCTGTTGTAGAACAGATTCGTCTCGCTGTCAAAGTACTGCCCCGGATAGCGCAGATTCAGTGTTGCCGCCGGTGCTGTCGCCTTGAGCAAGGGCGCTGCCGTCATCGCCTGGTTGGGGTTGGCGGTGGCTGTCAGGATGCCCGTGGGCTTCGTCTCCCCAAACGCGCTGTACGGCCACTGCCACACTGGCTTGGCGGTGTCGTCCGTCATCAGCCTGGGCGTGCCCAGGTGGTCGCTGTGGATGGCGTAATACCTTGATCCACGGAACATCACCACGGGGATGGCTTGGCCATCGTCCGTCGGCAGCCAGATGTATTCCGTTCTGCCGCTGCCCGTGGCCGCGCCGTTGTTGTATTCGCCCAGAAGCGCCCAGCTGGGCAACCCGGCCTGTCCTGAGCCTGTCGAAGGGTCGCCATAGCTGTAACTGCTGCCCAAACTGGCATTGGCCTGCGCTTGCGCAAACAGCCACTTGAAGTTGGTTTTGAGCCAGGTGATGAAGTCCGTGCCCAGGGTGGTCTCAGTGGGGGCGGTGTAGTCCACCTGGGGTTCGGATTTGAAGACCCGTTGCCCCGCCGCGTTGTGCAGGTAGATGGCTTTGGCACCTTCGTCCGCATCGTTGATGCCGGTTTTGCTGTGGCGGTTCTGGCTGTCGTACTCGAACTTGCGCAGGCCGTCGGTGGTGAGGTTGCCTGTGTGCAGGCGCTTA
>JBDKJB010000239.1:0-4154 GCA_039796835.1 Pseudomonadota bacterium
GCTACGCGCGCAGCCCGCATCCGGCCTATGCCGACGCGCAGGGCGGTCACGATGGCGCCACCAAGATCCCGGCCTGGGAAATGATCCGCTTCAGCGTGAACATCATGCGTGGGTGCTTCGGCGGCTGCAGCTTCTGCAGCATCACCGAACATGAAGGCCGCATCATCCAGAGCCGCTCCGAGGCCTCGGTCATCAAGGAGGTCGAGGACATCCGCGACAAGGTCAAGGGCTTCACGGGCGTCATCAGCGACCTCGGTGGCCCCACGGCCAACATGTACCGCATCGGCTGCAAGAGCCCCGAGATCGAGGCCGCCTGCCGCAAACCCAGCTGCGTCTACCCGGGCATCTGTCAGAACCTCAACACCAGCCACGAAGCGCTGATCCACATGTACCGCCGCGCCCGGGGTCTGAAGGGCGTCAAGAAAATCCTGATTGGCAGCGGCCTGCGCTATGACCTGGCGGTGCAAAGCCCTGAATACGTGAAAGAGCTGGTGCAGCACCACGTGGGCGGTTACCTGAAGATCGCCCCCGAACACACCGAAGGCGGGCCGCTGTCCAAGATGATGAAGCCCGGCATCGGCAGTTACGACCGCTTCAAGCAGCTGTTTGAAAAATTCAGCGCCGAGGCGGGCAAGAAGCAGTACCTGATCCCGTATTTCATCGCCGCCCACCCCGGCACGCGGGACGAAGACATGATGAACCTGGCCATCTGGCTGAAGAAAAACGGCTTCCGGGCCGACCAGGTGCAGACCTTCTACCCCAGCCCCATGGCCACCGCCACGGCGATGTACCACAGCGGGCTCAACACGCTCAAGGGCATCCATCGTGACGAACGGGTCGAACGCGTGGACATCGTCAAGGGCGAGCGCCGCCGCCGTTTGCACAAAGCCTTTTTACGCTACCACGACCCCAACAACTGGCCGCTCCTGCGTGAAGCCCTCAAGACCATGGGCCGCGCCGACCTCATCGGCAACGGCAAGCACCACCTGATCCCAACGTTCCAGCCCCTGACAAATGGGTCCTATCAGAGTTCCAGAAGAAAAAACTCGACAATTTCCGTTGAGGGAAGAGCATCTTCAGCTCCTTCAGGCATAGCTAAATCGCCTGAAAAATCCGCTAAATCGCCATCCAGAGGAAAAATACTCACCCAGCACACGGGCCTGCCGCCGCGAAAACGTTAGTCAGGCGCGGCTTCCAGCGCCTGTTGCCGGGTGCGCCAGCGCTCGTGACTGAGCATGAACACTCCGGCCCCCACCAGCAGAGCGATGCCAGCCATCGCCAAAGTGTTGGGCACCTCATCCCACAGGACGTAGCCCAGCCCAATGGCAAACAGCAGGCCGGTGTAGCGGAAGGGCACGATCAGGCTCATCTCACCCGCCCGCATGCAGCGGATCAGCAGGTAATACCCCCCGCACAGCAGGGCGCTGGCGGCGGCCAGATGGGCATGAGCGGCGGGCGTGAACACCTGCCAGCCCTGCAGGGCCGTCAACACGCCAGACAGGGCTGTGACCGACGTCACGGTCGAGAGCGTGACCAGCAGCGAGGGGACCTGCGCCGGGATCACACGGGTCATCAGGTCGCGCGCAGCGTGCAGCATGGTGGCACCCAGGCAGACCAGCGCCCACCCGTTGAAGCCGTCGGCCGCCGGTTGCACGATCATCCACACCCCTGCAAACCCTAGCGCCACGGCGATCCAGCGCACCCGGCTCACCTGTTCCCTGAAGGCGACAACGGCCATCATCGTGATGAACAGGGGGGTGGCCATGTTGATGGCCGTGGCATTGGCCAAGGGAAGGTGGAAGAGCGCCGTCAGATAGATGGTGGAAGCCGTGGCGTCTAACACGGCTCGGATCAGCAGCTTGCGATCGAGCAACTGCAACACCGGCCGGGTGCGGCTGTGTGAATCCCGGTGGAACATGCCCGCACTCCAGCACACCAGGACCATCAGCGCAGTGGCAAACAGACCGCGCACAAAAATAAGCTGCGGACCGGGCCAGGTTTCACTGACCCGCTTGACCAGAGCGTCATTGGCGATGAACAAAGCCATCGCGGTGGACATCATCAGAATGCCGCGTCGGTTCGCGTCCAGCACGTCAAACCATGGTGTGCAGGGGCAAATCGTGTTCGATCGCCAGGCGGTTCAACTGCTTGCGCGTGAGCCCGGCCATCCAATGCTGCACGGCCTGGTGGGTGGCGGCTGCCATCATGGTGGCCTGGCCCTGGAAATTCACCCCGGCCAATTTGCACAAAGACTGGGCAAAGTGCGGTTCCAGCGCGGCGATGGCCACCCGCCCGTCCTTGCAGGCATAGACCTTGTAGCCTGCGTGCGCCCCCCCGACGTTGCCGCCAGGATCGGCTTTATGGAGTGTGCCTGGGGGACGGGTCAGGCCCCACTGACGGGGCAGGGCGAGGTAGCCAGCAGCATTCGACAGGGCCACCTCGAAGAAATGGCCTTTGCCCTGGGTTTTTTGCAGCAGCACGGCTTTCAGGATGGCTTCGGAGGCCATCAGCGAGCCGCCCATGTCGGCGTAGAGCGTGGGCGGGAGGTCCAGGCCCTGCACCAGGGCGTTGTCAGCCAGGTAGGTGAGGTCATGCCCCGGTTCTTCGGCGCGTGCGCCGGGGGCACCCACGATGGCGACCTGGCTCAACTGCGGATAGTGCTTGTGCAACGATTTCCAGTCCAGGCCGAGCTTGTGCAGGGCCGAGGGGCGAAAGGACGACAGCAGCACATCGGTTTTGGCCAGTTCACGGTGAAGCGCCTGTTGGCCTTTGGCGGTTTTCAGGTCGGCGCTGACGGTACGCATGCCGTGGTGCAGCAGGTCGTAGGTGCTGCGGATGTACCAGCCCATCGGATCCCCGGGGGTGCCGGGGGGCAGGTGCGCGGGCGCCGGGGGCTCGAGCTTGACGCAGGTGGCACCCATGGCGCGCGCACGCCAGAAGGCGGCCGGCCCGGGCAGGTTGAGCGCCACGCTGAGAATGCGCACGCCCTTGAGCGGTTGCGGGGTCTTGGTGGGAGAGGTCATCAAAGTTCCAGGGGCAGGCCGACATAGTTTTCGGCCAGCACGGTGGATGCCGCCTGGCTGTGCACCAGGTAGTCAAGCTCCGCTTCCTGGATCTTCTGGCCAAAGCCTTCAGAGTCGGGAAAGCGGTGCATCAAGGTCGTGAGCCACCAACTGAAGCGCTCGGCCTTCCAGATGCGTTTGAGAGCGCGCTGCGAATAGGTGTCGAGACCGCGTGGGCTGTGGTCGCGGTAGTGCTCGGTCAGCGCTGCAGACAGCATCTTGACGTCGCTGGCGGCCAGGTTCAGGCCTTTGGCCCCGGTGGGCGGCACGATGTGCGAGGCGTCTCCGGCCAGGAAGAGGGTGCCAAAGCGCATGGGTTCGGCCACAAAGCTGCGCAAAGGGGCAATGCTTTTCTCGATGCTGGGGCCGGTAACGATCTGTTCAGCCAGGGCCGGGTCGATGCGGCGGCGCAGCTCGTCCCAGAAGCGCTGGTCGCTCCACTGCTCGACTTTGTCGTCGATGGGGCATTGCACGTAATACCGGCTGCGCGTCAGGCTGCGCATGCTGCACAGCGAAAACCCGAGCGGGCTGTTGCCATACACGATGGCATGCGGCGACACCGGTGGCACATCGGCCAGCACACCCAGCCAGCCGAAGGGGTAGACCTTTTCGTACTCGGTGATCGAAGCCTTGGGGACGCTGGCGCGGCACACGCCATGGAAGCCGTCGCAGCCGGCAATGAAATCTGCCTGAAGCTCATGGGTTTGTCCAGCTCTGCGCCATGTGATCCGCGGAGCGGCACCGTCAAAGTCGTGGATGGCAACGTCTGCTGCCTCGTACACCGTGGTCTGGCCCGAGGCGGTGCGTTGCACCATTAGGTCGCGTGTGACCTCGGTTTGACCGTACGCCGTGACGAGCTTGCCACCCGTCAGGCTCGCCACGTCGATCGGATGCCGCTGCCCGGCAAACACCAGCTCAATGCTGTGGTGGGCAATGCCATGCTGACCCACGCCTGCACCCACGCCCGCTTCATGCAGCATGTCCACGGTGGTCTGTTCGAGGATGCCGGCGCGAATGCGCCCCAGCACATATTCGCCGCTCTGGCGCTCGATGATGATGTTGTCAATCCCCGCCTTGGTGAGCAAGGCGCCT
>JBDKJB010000240.1:0-4153 GCA_039796835.1 Pseudomonadota bacterium
CCGTTGCCTGCCGACGCATAGGTGAGCTTGCCGGGTTGCTTCTTGGCTTGCTCCACCAGTTCTTTCAAGCTGCCCGCGGGCACTTTGGGGTTCACCGCAACCACAAACGGTCCGCGCGCCAGTTGAGTGATCGGTGTCACGTCCTTCACCGAATCGAAACTGAGCTTGTAGATGCTGGGATTGACTGTGTAGCTGGCCGCCGTCAGAAACAGGGTGTAGCCGTCTGCTGGCGCCTTGAGCGCCTGCTCGGCCCCGAGGTTGCCGCCCGCACCCGGGCGGTTCTCCACCACCACGGGTTGCCCGAGCTTCTCGCCGAGCTTGACCGACAGCAGCCGGGCGATGAAGTCCGAGCCGCCACCGGGCGCAAAGGCGACGACGATCTTCACTGGCTTAACGGGATAGCTTGTTTGCGCCAGAACCGGCAACGGCGCGCAGGCCAGGAGCGCCACTGCCGCCACGACAGATCGGCGGCTGAACGAAGTATTTTGCATTTTGTAATCACTTTCATCAATCAAAGGTGCAGCAAAGCTGCGGATGGAAAAACAGTCCGTCAAAGAGCGGGGTGAACCTTGGCGCGCCGGGCGCCGTCCAGGTGGGCGCGCATCAGGCCAGCGGCCTGGACAAAGTCGTGGACGGCCAATGCGTCGAGGATATGCAGATGTTCCTGGGCCTGGGTTTGCCGGGCCTGCCGCCGGGAAGCCTGCCCATATTCGACCAGACGACGCTGCTGGTTGATGCGCCGCACCGCCTGCGCCACGAAGCGGTTGCCTGACCACTGCGCCAAGGTTTCGTGGAAGCGGCTGTTGGCCTCGAACAGCTCGATCGCCGTCATGGTGTGAAACCCGCCGTCGACGATGCGTTGCTGTTCGCGGCGCAAATCGGCAATCCCGGCAGCGTCAGCCCTGAACGATGGGCTCATCAGGCCCGTGGGCTCGATGGCCTGCCGGAACAGATAGCTTTCTTCGTAGGCCTCTGGGGTATCGATCATGGGCTGAAACGACCAGCCATGGCCGACGTTCTGGGTGATCCACCCCTCAGCCAGAATCCGGGCCAGCACCTTGCGCAGGCCGCTGCGGGCCACGCCAAAGAGGCGCATGAGTTCGGCTTCGCTGACCTCATCAGGCAGCTTACCCAGGCGCCGAGCTTCGGCAATGCCCAGGTAGAGCGGATCATCGGGTGTGGACAGCAGGCGGGCCGACACGTCATCCCAGGACAAGGCGTCGCACGCCAGGAAGAACCCCCGGTTGACGTCATGCTGCACCACACCCTGCCGGGCCAGATAGCGCAAGGCCGCCTGGACAGGGGAGCGCGAGGTGCCTATGCGCTCAGCCAGCTGCACCTCCGGCAAGTGGTCGCCCGCCGGCAGGCCCTCGCGCCGCACCAAGCTGACGATTTCACGGGCGACCCGCTGCTGCAGCGCCGTGAGCTCAGGCAAGGGCTGGGGGGTGACGCGCATCAGCATAGTCTAGACGCCGTTGGCTCAGTCGATCTTCAGGCCGTATTGCTTGATGAGCCTGGACCAGCGGGCGTTCTCGCTGGCAATCAACTGAGCAAACTCCTTCGGACCGTCGGCCACGGGGCGAGTCATCCCGGCCAACAGACGCTCTGCGATCTCGGGGGTCTTGAGCGCGCCGCTGGCGGCGAAGTGCAGGCGGTTGACGGCATCCACCGGCGTGCCTTTTGGCACCACAAAACCGAACCACGAGGCGAATTCATAACCCTTGACGCCGCTCTCGGCAACCGTCGGCACATCAGGCAAGGCTGCCGCCCGCTTGGCCCCAGTCACCGCCAAAGCCTTGAGCTTGCCCGCCTTGATGTGCGGCAGGGCCGCCAGCGGGAAGGCAACAACCGTCTGGATGTCGCCAGCGATCGCCGCCGTGATGGCCGGGCCGCCCCCGCGGAAAGGCACATGGGTCAGGTCAACCCCGGCCATGGACTTGAGCATCTCCCCCGCCAGGTGGTTGGCACTGCCGCTGCCCGCGGTGCCATAGTTGAACTTGCCCGGAGACTTGCGGGTCAGTTCGATGAACTCCTTCAGGTTCGACGCCGGCACCGACGGGTGGGCGCAGATCAGCAGATCGATCGACGCCAGATGGGTCACCGGGTCGAACTGATCCAGGGTGTAGCCGGTGTTGGGATACAGATGGGAATTGAGCGCCATCGTCCCCTGATTGACGAAGGTGAAGGTGTAGCCGTCTGGCACAGCCTTGGCGCCCAGGGCCGTGCCGATGTTGCCGGCAGCGCCGCCTTTGTTGTCGATCACCACGGGCTGGCCCAGCAGTTCCTGCATCTTGCCCTGCAGTGCGCGGCAGAAGGCGTCTGCGTCACCGCCAGCGGGCTGGGGAACGATCAAGGTGACCGGGCGACTGGGATAGCGGGCTTGGGCCAGGGACAGCGCGGGCAGCAATGCGGCTGATGGCGCTGCACCCAGAGCCAAGGTCTTCAGCACCAGACGGCGGACAAGATGTTCCATGAAAGCTCCAAAAGAGATCAGATTCGACAAATGATTTTTATAATCATAAAATACAATTTACTTTCACGCAAGACTTCAGGCTTTCATCTTCGACATGACGCTCCAGACTCTTCTTCCGTTGCCAGGCCAAGCCTGCTGCTATCACGACGTTCGATCAGCCGTGGAGGCCGTCGCACCGGGCGCTTTTGCCACCCTGCCCTATTCGGTGCGCGTTTTTGCGGAGAACCTGTTGCGCCGCTCGGCCCAGGGCGGGGATTGCGCAGCTGTGCTACGGATGCTGGCCCGGCGCGACCGCGATTCGGATTTCCCGTTTTTCCCGGCCCGTGTGGTGCTGCAGGACCTGCTGGGCACGCCGGCCCTCGTGGATCTGGCGGGCATGCGCGATGCAGTGGCCGAAGCCGGCGGCGACCCCGGCCGGGTCAACCCCGTCGTTCCGACACAACTGGTGGTCGACCATTCCCTGAACGTCGAGATAGCTGGCTCTGAGCCTGATGCGATGGTGCGCAACATGCAGATCGAGCAGCGCAAGAACGCCGAACGCTTCGAGTTCCTGACCTGGGCCAAGCAGGCATTCAGCAATCTGGACGTGCTCATGCCCGGCAGCGGCATCCTGCACCAGATCAACATCGAGCGGATGTCTCCCGTGGTGCACGTGCAGGATGGCATCGCCTACCCCGACAGTATGGTGGGCACCGACAGCCACACGACGATGATCGACGCTCTGGGCGTGCTGGGCTGGGGCGTGGGCGGCCTCGAAGCCGAGTCGGTGATGCTGGGGCGCGCCATCTGGATGCGCCTGCCGCAGATCGTCCAGGTGCGGCTGACGGGTGCAGTGCAGCCCGGCATCCTGGCCACGGACGTGGTGCTTTCGCTCACGGAGTTTTTGCGTGCGCAGGGCGTGGTGGGGGCCATTCTGGAATTCCATGGTCCTGGCGTGGCGGCTTTGCCGCTGGCCGACCGCGCCACCATTGCCAACATGGCTCCGGAATTCGGCGCCACAGCAGCCATGTTCGCCATCGACGAACGCACGCTGGATTACATGGCGCTCACCGGCCGCAGCCCAGCGCTGGTGGCGCTGACGCGCGACTACGCCAAGGCCCAAGGGCTGTGGGCAGACGGGTTCGAACAGGCCGAGTTCGACCGCACGTTGTCGTTCGACCTCTCGACGGTGGTGCGTTCCATGGCTGGGCCCAGCGACCCGCACCAGCGCGTACCGGTGGCATCGCTGCAGGCCAAGGGATTTGCCTGGCCCAAGCCCGTGCTGCCAGCCGATGGATCTCTTCCGGACGGCGCCGTGTTGATTGCCGCCATCACCAGTTGCACCAACACGTCCAATCCGCGCAGCATGATCGCGGCGGGCCTGCTGGCGCAGAAAGCCGTGGCCAGAGGATTGCAGCGCCAGCGCTGGGTGAAGACCTCGCTGGCACCGGGTTCGCGGGCGGTCGAGCAGTACCTGACTGAAGCCGACTTGCTGGCACCACTGGCCCAATTGGGCTTCGGCATCATCGGATTCGGCTGCACCTCGTGCAATGGCATGTCCGGCCCGCTGGCACCCGAGATCGAACGCGAGGTACTCGCCCGCCAGCTGCACACCACGGCCGTGCTGTCAGGCAATCGCAATTTCGACGGCCGCGTGCACCCCCATGTGCGCGAAGCCTTCCTGGCCTCGCCCGCGCTGGT
>JBDKJB010000241.1:0-4147 GCA_039796835.1 Pseudomonadota bacterium
GACCGAGCCAAACGCCAGGTTGGCGTCCGGCTTGTAGTGCATGGTCAAAAAGATGCCGGTGACGATCTGGATCACCAGCACCAACATGGCCAGACCGCCAAAAACGTACCAGATGTTGAAGTTTTTCGGAGCGTAGTACTCCGACATGTGCTTTTTGTATTCGTCAAAGGCAGTGGGGAAGCGGTTCTCAAACCAGTTGCCCACTTTGGCTACCGCTGACGCGTTGGGGGAGATGTCCTTGAATTCAGCCATGGTCTCTCTCACGCTTTCTTGTCTTCGCCAATCAGCAGGCGGGTGTCCGACAGGTACATGTGCGGGGGTACCTCAAGGTTGTCGGGGGCAGGCTTGTTTTTGTACACGCGTCCAGCCATGTCGAAGGTGGAGCCATGGCAGGGGCAAAGGAAGCCGCCTTGCCAGTCATCGGGCAGCGAAGGCTGCGCACCGGTCTGGAATTTGTCGGACGGGCTGCAACCCAAGTGCGAGCAGATGCCCACGGCGACGAAGATTTCGGGTTTGATGGCGCGCGCTTCGTTGCGGGCATAGGCGGGCGTGAGTTCGTCAGGCTTGCGCTGAGACTTCGGATCAGCCACCTGTGCAGCCGTCTTGCCCAGAGTGGCCAGCTGCTCGGGCGTGCGCTTGATGATCCAGACCGGCTTGCCGCGCCATTCGACCGTCAGCTTTTCACCGGCTTTGAGGGAGGAAATATCGACTTCGACAGCGGCACCAGCCGCTTTGGCACGTTCGGACGGCTGAAAAGTACTCACAAAGGGGATGGCAGCGGCTCCGACGCCTGCGGCGCCCGCACAACTTGAAGCGATCAGCCAGGTGCGCTTGGAGGCGTCAAACTGGTCGTCGTTTACCAGGGATTCACTCATGGGATTCCTCTTAAGGGTCAACCCGGGATTGTAGCCGAGCTGTCAAGGGGGCTTGCCCCGGACACAGGGTGTTTTGTGCCAGTGCCAGGCCCTGCGAAGCCCCCTGGTTTCTGGCTACACTGCGCGCTCCTTCAAACATCAAGAGGAGAGCCAGCATGGGAATGATGTCGGAATTCAAGGATTTCGCCCTGAAGGGCAACGTGATGGACCTGGCGGTCGGTGTCATCATCGGCGGCGCCTTCGGCAAGATCGTTGATTCAGCGGTGGGCGACGTGATCATGCCGATCGTCGGCAAGATCTTCGGTGGCCTGAACTTCACCGAAATGTTCGTCGTCCTGGCCGAACCCACCAAGGCCATCGAAGGGGCGCGCACCTACGCGTCGCTCAAGGCCGCCGGGGCCAATCTGTTTGCGTACGGCAATTTCATCACCATCGTGATCAATTTCGCCATTCTGGCCTTCATCGTGTTCCAGATGGTCAAGATGATGAACCGGATGAAGAAGGAGGCTCCACCGCCCGCTCCCGCAGCACCGGCACCGACGCCCGAAGACGTGGTGTTGCTGCGCGAGATCCGCGACAGCCTGAAAAAATAAGCTCAGCCACCCTGTCGTGCCATGCGAATGGCAGCGATCAGGCTGGCAGCACTGGCCCGGCCCGTGCCCGCAATGTCAAATGCGGTGCCGTGGTCGGGGCTGGTGCGCACAAAGGGCAGACCCAGGGTGATGTTCACGCCCTGGTCCACGCCCAGGTATTTCACCGGGATCAGGCCCTGGTCGTGGTACATCGCGACCACGGCATCAAACTCCGGCTCCGCGCTCCCGGCGGGTCGCCGGGCCCGCATGAACACGGTATCGGGGGAAAACGGACCTTTTGCCGTTATTCCATGGGCATTAGCTGCTTCAATAGCAGGAGCAATTTCGCGCAATTCCTCATCCCCGAACAACCCTCCCTCGCCGGCGTGAGGGTTGAGCCCGGCCACCGCGATGCGCGGCGCTCGCCCCAGCACGTTCTGCAATGCCTGGTGGGTGATCTGGAGAGTCTCCAACACCTGGGCCTGGGTCACCCGGCTGAGCGCTTCGCGCAGGCTGACGTGGATGCTGACCAGCACCACGCGCAACTCGTCGTTGGCCAGCATCATGCGCACGGGCACTTCAGCCACAGGCCGCCCCAGATGCCGGGCCGCCGCGGCCTGCAGCATTTCGGTGTGGCCCGGGAAATGGGCAAAGGCCTCGCCGCTTCGGGCCAGGGCCTCCTTGTGCAGGGGCGCCGTCACGACCGCCTGGAGGCTGCCGCGCAGGGCTGCATCGGCCGCCCATTCCACACATCGGCCCGCTGCGCGGCCGCTGGCAGCGTCGATGCGGCCCACCGGGAAGTCATCATCGGCGCCCACCACATCCAGAACCGGCATGGCTCCGGACGGGCACGCTGCCAGGTCGGACAGCGTGTCGATGGCGGCGATGGGCAGGCGGGGACCATCCGCCCCGATCCACCCGTTCGCCCGGCGCATGGCGGGCAGGCTGCCGATGACCACACAGCCTGTGGTCAGCTCGGGCGCTTCGCGAAAGGCCCGGACGATGATCTCCGGCCCGACGCCCGAAGGGTCCCCCATGGTGATCGCGATGGGCTTGTGCACCATGGCCATCATGCCGGGTTGTCGATGTCGATGAACTGGTGGCGCAGGCCGCACTCCGCCGCCAGGTGGGCACCGACCGCCTGCACACCATAGCGCTCGGTCGCATGGTGGCCACAGGCCAGAAAAGCCACGCCGCATTCGCGTGCCAGGTGCGCCTGCGGCTCGGAGATCTCCCCGGTGATGAAAGCATCAGCCCCGGCAGCGATGGCGGCTTCGAACCAGTCCTGAGCGCCGCCCGTGCACCAAGCTATATTTTTGATAGCTTTATCCTGGCTTCCTACAACGGTAACTGATCTTTCGATCCTGGATTCGATGTGTTGGGCCAGACTGACCGCGTCGGCAAATGCCCCTCCCGCAGATTCGCCGATCCAGCCCAGGTCGTCATCGCCAAAGCGGGTGGCGTGAGCGCGCAGGCCCAGACGTTCGCCCAGTTGTGCGTTGTTGCCCAACTTCGGATGGGCGTCCAGCGGCAGATGAAAGGCAAACAGGTTCAGATCCGCACGCAGCAGAGCCTGCAAGCGCTTTTTCATCCAGCCGGTGACTCGGCCATCCTGCCCTCGCCAGAACAGGCCATGGTGCACCAAGATGGCGTCCGCGCCAGCGGCGAGTGCGGCATCGATCAGCGCTTGGCTGGCCGTCACGCCCGTCACCAGCGTCCGAATTTCGTCTCGCCCCTCAACCTGCAAGCCATTGGGGCAGTAGTCCTTGAAGCGCTCTGGCTGCAACAGGACGCCGAGCGCGGTCTGGAGTTCAGCGCGGGTCGGCATGGCGGTCGATTCAGGAGAACAGCGACTGGTAGGCCGCATCCACCCCGGCACCGCGCGTGAAACGGTGGCCTTCGGCTGCCAGCACTACTTCCAGTGCCCCGAGCGTGGTGAGCACACAGTCGGGACGCGCGTTGTAGCCCATCGCACCGATGCGCCAGACTTTGCCGTGCAGGGGGCCGAAGCTGGTGCCGATCTCGATGTTGAAATGGTTGAGCATGGCACTGCGCACGCGGTCGCCGTTCACGCCGGCTGGAATGACCAAGCCGGTCACATTGGGCATCTTGTGGGCCTTGTCGCCATAGACGGTGAGGCCCATGGCCTCGGTCCCGGCCACCACGGCGCGGGAAGCGGCAGCGTGTCGCGCAAACACCGAGGCATGGCCTTCCTGGCAGAAGATGCGGGCACATTCGCGGGCACCATACAGCATGGTCGTCGCTTCGGTGTGGTGGTTCAGCGCCGCATCGCTCCAGTAGTCCATCACCATGGCCAGATCCATGTAGTTGCTGGCAATGCGGCTGCCCGCCCCGGGCTGGTAATCAGCCGGGCGCAGGCCCTCTTCGATGTGGCGACGGCGGTAGATCACCTCGGCCAGCGCGGGCGACATGGTGATCGGCGCGGCACCCGAGGGGCCCGACAGACACTTCTGCAGACCAGCGGTCACCCCATCCACGCCCCAGGCGTCGACCGGCAGCGGCGTGCCGCCACAAGAGGCCGTGGCGTCCACCTGCAACAGCGCGCCATAGCGGTGGCACAGCTCGCCCAGACCGTCCAGCGGTTGCAGCATGGTGGTGGAGGTGTCGCCCTGGCACACGGCCACCAGCTTGGGACCAAAGGCTTTCAGCGCGGTTTCGACCTGCGCCAGGCCGAACACC
>JBDKJB010000242.1:0-4144 GCA_039796835.1 Pseudomonadota bacterium
GACGCTGCTCTGCACCCAGGGTCCGATCATGAGTTGGATGGCCACACCGGCTCCGGTGGCGTAGGCACCGATGTTGGCCAGCGAATGCACCTTGAGCGCCAGAATGCGGCCATCTGCGGCCAGTGCCATCTCGGCATCCACATGCACATCGCGCCCAGCCACAGTGGACAAAAACTCCTCAGACCGCTCGGCCACCCATTTCACTGGCCGCTTGAGGCGGTGCGCGCAATAGGCGGTGATGATGTCCTCAGGATAGGGGCCGGTCTTCATGCCAAAACCACCTCCCACGTCGCCGAGCACGACTCGCACGTCTTTGTGGGTGAGTCCCAAGGCCTTGCCCAGGGTCTGCAGGATGCCCTCGCGGATGGCGGTGGGCATCTGGTTGGACAGCTGCACGTGAAGGCGCAGGCCATCGCCACGGTCGGCATAGTCGGCCAACACGGTGCGTGGCTCGATGGGCAGGGCGTTCAGGCGCTGATTGTGGATGTGCAGCTTGACTACATGCCTGGCCACAGCAAAAGCCTCGTCCGTCTTCGCGGCGCTGCCATGCCGCATCTCGGCCGCGATGTTGTCCGCAATGGCGTCACATAGAAGGGGGGCATTCTGCGCTAGTGCGGCCTGCGGCGTGACCACTGCGCTCAAGTCCTCATAGTCCACCAGGATGGCTTCGGCAGCGTCTTTGGCTTGCTGCACAGTGTCGGCCACGACGGCTGCCACGGCTTCGCCGACAAACCGCACACGGTCTACAGCGAGGGCGTGGCGTGGTGCCGATGTGACGGGTTTGCCGTCGGCTCGCGCAAAGCCTGCTGCACCGGCCAGTGCCAGCACTCCCTGGGCGGCCAGATCGGCGCCGCTGACCACGAGATGAACCCCTGGCATCGTGCGGGCTGCAGAGGTGTCGACCGAGCGGATGTTGGCATGCGGATAGGGCGAGCGCAACAACACCAGGCGCGTCTGCGCGGCGGGCTGCACATCGTCGGTGTAGCGCCCCTGGCCTTTGAGCAGCGGTTCATCTTCCAGGCGACGCACATGCTGGCCGGATCCGAAGCGGGCGGAATGGGTAGCCGTTGAGGGGACAGAGGGAGCAGATGTCATGGCAGTTGGACGATAGGATTGAACCCGCCAACTATATGCCCAGCTCCCGCAGCCCGCTGTCGCCTGGGACGCTGTGAAGAGTTCAGCCCACCCGCTCCCGCAGGATCTGAAGCAACACTGCGGCGTTGTCCAGTTCGCCGTCCCCGGCCTCCACGGCCCGGCGCAGCAGGCCCGCATGGGTCTCGGTGAAGGGCAGGGCCTGGCCGGCCTGGCGCGCCGCCGCCAGCATGAGGTCCAGGTCTTTCAGGTGCTGATGGATGCGGGAATCAGGTGCGTACTGGTCGCTCACCATCCGGGGGCCCTTGACCTCGGCGGCCACCGAACGGGCCGGTGTGCCCAGCACCAGGTCGAGAAACTGCTGGCGATCCAGGCCCATGGCCTCTGCAAAGGCGAAGCCTTCGGCCAGTGCTGCGCGGTTGAGTCCCAGCACCAGGTTGCTGGCGAGTTTCGCACGGGCGCCCATCCCGGCTGCGCCGACATGGACACGCTGCGGTGACAGGATGCGCAACAGCCAATCGGCGTGTTGCAAGGCAGCGTCGGTGCCCGCCAACAGCAGGGTGGCCTGACCCGCACGGATCTGTGCACTCGAGCCAGACAGCGGCGCTTCGATGTAGTCGATGCCGCGCAACGCCAGGCGCCCTGACAGGGCGGCCACCTGCTCGGGATCCCCGGTGGAACAGTCAATGAAGCACCGGACGGCGTCGGGCATGCCTTCCACCACCGACAGCACGCCCCGCGTGTCGTACAGAGCAAGCACGCATGTGGACACGGCCTGAGCCAGATCGGCCAGGCTGGCCGCAACCGAGCCGCCGCGCTCGACATGGGCAGACCGCGCAGCAGCCGAAATGTCGTATCCGATACACGCCACGCCCGCCTCAGTGAGCCGGGCTGCCAGGGCTGAGCCGACCAGGCCCAGGCCGACCACAGCCACCGCGTCAGGTGCTGGACGGTGACTCACAGGCTGGACCCGCCGCACAGGGTGATGTCCTGTCCCGTCACCGGTGCGGCGGCATCTGACAGCAGGTAGGCCACCATCGACGCGACCTCTTGAGGCTCGATCAAACGGCCCATGGGCGGTGTTTTGGGCGGTGTGCCCTGGCGTCCTGCGCTGTGCAGCAGGCCCGTGCGGGTGGCGGCTGGAGACACCACATTCACGGTCACGCCCTGGGCTACCACCTCGGCAGCCCAACTGCGGGCCATGGCCACCAGGGCAGCCTTGCACGCGGCATACTGGCTGCGCCCCGCGACCCCCCGGGCGACGCGGCTGCCGATCAGGACCATGCGGCCAAAGCCCAGCGCCTGCATGGGCGGCAGCAGGGCGTTGGCCAGCCGGCTTGCCACATCCACGTGCAGTGCCCACATCTGTTGCCCCTGGGAAGGGTCCAGCTGACCGAGCGGGGCGGTGTACATCTGGCCGGCGGCATGGATGCAGGCATGGAGTGGCGAAGGCAGGGCGTCCAACAGGCCTGCCATCGCTGTGCCATCCAACAGGTCACATTGAATGTGCTGGTACGACGGGTGCGGCTCCTGGGGGGCGGACCGATCAACCCCGATCACCCGCCAGCCCAGCCCCAGCAGTTGCTGGGCAATGGCCAGGCCTATGCCCGAGCTGGCCCCAGTGACCAGGGCAATCCGGCTCATTCAACCGCGATTTTCTTGTCGGTGATGATCTTCTGGGACGCAGCCATGTCGTCGGTCTGGAACTTCACGAATTCCGCGGTGGTGCCGCCGCCAGGCACGATGCCATCCGCCATGAGCTTGTCGCGCATCTCCCCTTTCAAAGCGACATTGACCGCCGCGTTGAGCTTCTGGACCACGTCGGCGGGAGCCTTGGCTGGCGCCCACAGCCCATACCAGCTGGCACACTCGAAGCCGGACAGGGTTTCGTTGGCAGTGGCCACATCGGGCAGGTTGGGCAGGCGCTTGGCAGATGTCACAGCGGCCACTTTGAGGTTGCCGCTCTTGTGGTGCTGGACCGACCCGAGCACCGGGTCGATGAAGCCGTCAATCTGCCCGCCGATCAGGTCCTGCATGGCAGGGCCGGTGCCGCGGTAGGGCACGATGGACACCTGAATGCCCGCCGCCTGCTCCAGCTTCACGGTGCACAGGTGACCGGCCGAACCGACCGAGCCCACGGCGAAGTTCAGGTTGCGCCCAGCGGCCTTGGCGGCAGTCACCAGGCCCTTGATGTCAGCGGCGCCGAGCTTGTTGGTCAGCGCCACCGACAGGGGGGCAGCCGCAACATAGGCGATGGGCGCAAAGTCGGTTTGCACCTTGTAGGGTACTGCCTTCATGGTCATGGGCGCGGTCACGAAAGTGCTGGCGTTGAAGAGCAGGGTGTAGCCGTCGGCAGCAGATTTGGCGACTGCGTCCGCGCCGATGATGCCATTGCCACCGGGACGGTTTTCAACGACAAAATTCTGCTTGAACTGGTCGCCCAGGTCTTTGGCCAGCAAGCGGCCGATCTTGTCCAGGGTGCCGCCGGGCGGAAAGGGGATGATCACCTTAACTGGCCTGTCCGGCCAGGCGCCGGACGCCGCGGGAGCCGCGGTCTGTGCTTGCACGGCGGGTGCCAGGGCCACGGCCGCCAAAGCAGCAGCGATGCACAGGGGCTGGAAAAGGCGGTTCATAGATGTCTGTCTCCTGAAATGGTTGTGATGCGTTCATTCTATGCAGGCCGGGTAGCAATGCAGCGCGGGCACAATGCCAACATGAGTTCCCATCCGTACATCTCCAAAATCGGCGGCCACCTGCTGGTCGAGTGTTTGATGGCCCAAGGCGTGCAAACCGTCTTTGGGGTTCCGGGCGAAAGTTTTCTCGCTGTGCTGGATGGCTTTCACCTGCATCAGGACAAGATCCGCTTCATCATCAACCGGCAGGAGGGCGGTGCTGCGTTCATGGCCGAAGCGCATGGAAAGCTCACCGGCCGGCCGGGGGTCTGCATGGTCACGCGGGGCCCAGGGGCCACCAATGCCTCGATCGGCGTGCACACGGCCTTTCAGGACAGCACGCCGATGGTGCTCTTCGTCGGTGACGTGGCCAGCGAGAT
>JBDKJB010000243.1:0-4136 GCA_039796835.1 Pseudomonadota bacterium
TGGGTGTCGAAGAATTCAACGCTGTTGTTTGGTTTGGACATGTTTTCTTAGTGATTAACGATTTTTTCCGTTATTCAATATACCGCGATAGCTACTTTTTTTGTAGCTTGTATTTTGTCGGGGTGACGCCCTTGATCTGTTTAAACGCCCGATTGAACGGGCCAATGGAGCCATACCCGACATCCAGGGCGATGCTCAGAACTGGCAGATCTTGTGCCAGCAAGCGCTGAGCTGCCTCGTCCACACGGCAGTGATGCAAAAAGTCATTGAAGTTGCGGTAGCCCAAGCCATGGTGGATGGCCTCACGCAATTGCGCTGGGCTGGCATCCAGCTGCTCAGCCAGTTGTGACAGACTCAGGCCCTCCCGGGCATAGGCGCGCCCCTCCGACATGGCGCTGCGCAGACGCTGCTGCAGGGCAGATTTACGATTCAACACGGGTGGCACAGGCGTCAGGCGGGGTGGATCCACTTGGCCCGTCAATGGCGCTTCGGCCAAAGCTGCAGGCACCAACCAATCGTGCGCCGGGTGCTGCACGAACACCAGGGCGGTCCAGCCGGCCAACACAGTGATGCCTGACAGATGCAGCAGCATCAAGCCCTGCGGCGGCATCACCCCCATGAAGGCCAACTCAAAGGCAAGCACTACCAACACATACACGCCCAGTGTCCCCGTGACCCAGGTGCGCAACCGCCGCCGTCTTGCGACCAAGTCGCTACGCCAGTCCCGCACCACCTGCCACAGGCTGGCCAGTGCAAAGCCTATCAGCATCAGCTTGTGCACAGCGCTCACGACTGGGCCACCGATCTGCAGGACAGCCAGCCAACCCATCGCCAACGTGCCCACCAACAACAGCCAGACGGTAGGGCGCCAGACAAACGCATCGTCAAACACTTGCCATACCAGGAGCCACAGCAGCGGCGCCGACATCAGGCAAAAGCACAGGACGATGACCCACCCCAGGCTGGGCAGCAAGCGGAACGCCGGGTGCGAGCACAGCAGGTACGACACGATAGACGCCACAAAGGTCGCGAGAGTGAATCGCCGCGCCCGGTCCAGCCCTCCCGTCAGCGCCAGCAGGACATGCAGCAACAGCAGCGAAGCGGCCGCCGCACGCATCGCCAAGTCCACCATGGACAAGTCAAACGCCATAAGCGCGCAGTTTAGGGCCGCAGTCTCCAGGCCGGACGGGCACCCAGGCCCACCACCGCCCCCACCACCCAAAAAACGGCCTTGACGCCCACCGCCGCCCCCAACGTACCAAACAGAATCGGCATGGTGACACTGGCGGCGTTGATGGCCATCAGTCGCAGGCCCAACGCTTCGCCATGGCGGGCTTCAGGGGTGATCTGGTGCAAGGTGCTCATGACCATCGGCTGCACCGAACCCAGGCACAGGCCCAGCAGAACCGAACAGGCGCCCATGGCCACAGGCAGTCGCATGAAGGGATAGACCGCAAACAGCAACGCAGTGCCGGCCATGGCAAACGCCAGCACCTGCCATTCGTGTACGCGTGCGGCCAGGGTGGGCAGCAGCACGCGCACCGCCGTAGCCGACAGGGCAAATGCCCCCAGGATCGCACCGATGACTGTGGCACTGAAACCGAATTCGTGTCCGATCACTGGCACCAGGAAGGTGTGCACGTCCCAGCATGCGGCCAGCACCACGTTGATGAACATCAGGCGGCGAAACAGCGGCTGGCGCAGCAGATCCCAGGCACGCGGCGTTGCAGCGCCGGGTGTCAAGGCTGGCAACGGAGGATGCTCTGGTGTGCGGCGCACCCACCACCACGTCAGCAGCGGCAGACAGGCCATCACCAAGAAAGCGCCCCGAAATCCATTCAGGTCACCTGCCCTCCCCCCCAACCACACGCCAACGTGGTCAATCAGCAGACCCGCCCCGAACGGCCCCATGAAATTCGACACGGCTGGCCCCACCGACAGCCAACTGAACATCTGCTTGAGTTCCGTCGGACCACTGGCCATACGACCCACATGGCGTTGCAAGCTGATCGCCACGGCTCCCACGGCCCCGCCTGTCATCACCGCGGCAATGCACAAAACGCCGAACACCGGCCACAGCACCGCCAAGGCACAGCCTGAGCTGGCCGCCGCAACACCCCAACCGATGGGAATACGCAGGCCATGCTGATCGACAAACCGGCCAATACGCAGCGAAAACAGCACCTGGGTCACCGCAAATAGAGCTAACAACACACCCACGGCCACAGGACCATAGCCCTGCTGCAGCGCCAGCAGCGGGGCTGTCATGCGCGTCCCTGCCATGGCAGCGTGGGTACACACCTGCCCACCGATCAGACGCAACAAACCACCGGACAGGTGGCTGGAATTCGCTTCAGCCTTCATCGGCCTCTTTGTCGAGATGCAGCAATGCCTGCGCCTGATCTTCCGCAAGGGTTTCCACACCACGCAGTGCTCGCTCCATCGCGCGAGTGCGCGTGCCCGAGCTTTCCAGAGTCTTGAGCACGGTAGCGGTCTGGCTGCGGGCTTTGTCCAGCATGTCACCAAATTTGCCAAACTCACTCTTCACCGCTCCAAGCATGGCCTGGATGTCATGCGAGCGTCGCTCCATGGCCAGACTGCGAAAGCCCATCTGCAGGCTGCCCAGCATGGCCATCAGCGTGGTCGGCCCGGCCAGCACAACACGCTGTTCACGACGCAAGGCTTCGAGCAAACCTGGGCGACGCAACACCTCGGCAAACAAACCCTCGGTCGGCAGGAAGAGGATGGCGAAATCGGTGGTGTGCGGCGGCTCGATGTATTTGTCCGAAATCTGCTTGGCCTGCAGTCGGACATCGCGCTCCAGGGCCTTGCCCTCCAGCATGGCTGCCTCAGCGTCTGCGCGGGCCTGTGCATCAAGCAGGCGTTCATAACTCTCATTGGGAAATTTGGCGTCGATCGGCAACCACAGCGGCTCGCTGCCTTGCCCCTGGCCTGGCATCCGGATGGCGAAGTCGACCGCCTCACGGGAGCCCGGCCGCGTAGCCATCTGCGCTGCATATTGATCCGGGGTGAACACCTGCTCCAGCAGAGCGGCCAGTTGCGCCTCACCGAACATGCCACGGGTCTTGACGTTCGACAGCAGATGCTTGAGATCACCCACGCCCACTGCCAGAGTTTGCATCTCACCCAAGCCACGATGCACCTGGTTGAGTTGCTCGGACACCAGCTTGAAGCTCTCTCCCAGGCGCGCCTCCAGGGTGGTCTGGAGCTTCTCATCGACGGTGGCGCGCATCTCGTCGAGCTTGGCGGCGTTGCCAGCCTGCAGCAGCGCCAGTTGCTTTTCCAGTGTGTCACGCAGCTCGGCCAAACGCCGCGCATTGGCGTCACTCAAGCCCGACAGCTGGGTGTTGAGTGTGTCCTGCAGTGACTTCTGCAGCAGCGTCAACTGCTGGCCGAAGGCATCGATCTGCCTGTTCTGCGTCTGAGTGGCAGACGCCGTCTGCGCAATCAGCGTCTGCTGGAATGCAGCGAGTCCCTGAACAGCATCCTGACGAGACGTGCTTGCTGTTTCACGAACCTCGCTACGCAATTCACGCTCAAGGCGCTCATTGGCCGCCTGAAGGGTCTGGAATTGCGCGAGCAAATCCTGATGCTGAGATGCTTCCCCTTTTTTTTGAAACAACAGCCACAGCAAGGCCAGCACGGCCACCAGATTGATCAGGGCCAGGAGCCCGATGGCAAGCAGTGGATGAGCCGCGGCGTCAGGCAAATGCGTATTCCCGGCCGGTCACGCGGGCGCGCGCCGCAAGGTACTCACGTTTCAGGCGGGCCACGTACTCGGCAGTGGGCAGGATCTTGTCCACCGCACCAATGCCTTGCCCGCAACCCCAGATGTCCTTCCAGGCCTTGGTGCGATTGCTGCCAAAGCTCATCTGGCTGGGATCGCTTTCGGGCAGATTTTCCGGGTCCATGCCGGCATTGCGGATGCTCCCCGCCAGATAGTTGCCATGCACGCCGGTGAACAGACTGCTGTAGACGATGTCATCGGAATTGCTGTCCACGATGCACTGCTTGTATTCGTCCGACGCACGGGCCTCTTCGGTGGCGATAAAAGCCGATCCGATGTACGCGAAGTCTGCCCCCATGGCCTGGGCAGCCAGAACGGCATCACCCGT
>JBDKJB010000244.1:0-4134 GCA_039796835.1 Pseudomonadota bacterium
CACATGCAGCAGCAGGTCGGCATCGATCGCCTCCTGCAGCGTGGCAGCAAAGGCAGCGACCAGGCCATGCGGCAGGTCGCGGATGAACCCCACGGTATCCGACAAACTCACAGAACGGGCCGCCTCCTCAAGGAACATCTGCCGAGTGGTGGTGTCCAGCGTGGCAAACAACTGGTCTGCAGCATACGCTCGGGCTTTGACCAGCGCATTGAACAGGGTCGACTTGCCCGCATTGGTGTAACCCACCAAGGACACATTGAATGCTTGGTTGCGCGTGCGCTGTCGGCGTTGGGTCTGCCGCTGCTTTTTGACTTTGACCAGACGTTCCTTGGTGCGCTTGATGCTTTCAGCGATCATGCGACGGTCCAGCTCGATCTGGGTTTCGCCCGGACCGCCGCGCATGCCAATACCGCCGCTTTGCCTCTCGAGGTGAGACCAGCGACGCACCAGGCGAGTGCTCAAATACTGCAACCGCGCCAACTCCACCTGCAATTTACCTTCATGACTGCGGGCGCGCTGTTTGAAGATCTCAAGGATCAGCATGGTGCGGTCGTTGACGGGCATTTCCAGATGCCGCTCCAGGTTGCGCTGCTGCGCCGGACTCAAGGCTTGATCAAACAGCACCTCTTGCGCACCCGTCTGAGTGGCCAGAAGCTTGATCTCATCCGCCTTGCCGCTGCCGATGAAGAGCGCGGCATCTGGCGCACGACGTTTGCAGGTGATGCGCGCCACAGGGTTCAGTCCCGCGGTGCGTGCCAGTTCACCCAGCTCGTCGAGATCGCCGTCGAAAAGGTCCTGCCCCAAATCAACACCCACCAAAACAGCAGGCGCTGCATCTCCCGTTTGCGCGGAAGCCGAAGGGCCGGAGGTCAAGAGGACACGGACTCCGGGCTGTCAGCAGCCGGATTGAGGTTGACCGCACGGCCAGGGACAATGGTAGAGATGGCGTGCTTGTAGACCATCTGGGTCACGGTGTTGCGCAGCAGCACCACATACTGGTCAAAAGACTCAACCTGACCCTGCAATTTGATGCCGTTGACGAGATAAATGGATACAGGCACATGCTCGCGACGCAAGGCATTCAGAAACGGGTCTTGCAAGAGCTGGCCTTTGTTATTGTTCACGATATTTTCCGTGTTCAAGAGTGATGGGAAGGCGAACGATAACACAGCGCCCCATGAGCACCAGCCGCACCAGCCCTCAATCTTCCCTCTGGGAATAGGGGTTTTTGTTGGTTTTGAACTCAACACGCAGGGGTGTGCCGGTCAGATCAAACTCCTTGCGAATGCGCCCCTCCAGAAACCGCTTGTAAGCATCGCTCACGTGCTCCAGCGAGTTACCATGCACAACGACTACCGGAGGGTTCATGCCCCCCTGGTGCGCATAGCGCAGCTTGGGGCGGTACATGCCGGACTTTTTGGGCGCCTGGAACGCCACAGCTTCCTGCAGCAGGCGCGTCAGCACCGGCGTGGACATCTTGCGCGTCGACGCAGAATGCGCCTGAACAATCGATTTCCACAACGGCGCCAAACCTTGCCGCTTCTTGGCCGAAATCAGATGCAGGTTGGCAAACTTGAGAAACGCCAGCCGCGTTTCAATCGACCGCTGCAGCAGCTCCCGCTGGTAGGCATCCACAGCGTCCCACTTATTGACAGCCAGCACGATCGCACGGCCGCTCTCGAGGGCATATCCTGCAATGTGGGCATCCTGGTCGGTCACCCCCTGCGTTGCGTCGAGCAAAAGCAGCACCACATGGGCAGATTCGATCGCCTGCAGGGTCTTGATGACTGAGAACTTCTCCACCGCTTCAAACACCCTGCCCTTGCGGCGCAAGCCAGCCGTGTCAATGAGTTCAAAGACTTGACCATCGCGCTCAAAGGGGACAGAAATCGCGTCGCGTGTGGTGCCCGGCATGTCGAACGCCACCAGGCGTTCCTCACCCAGCCAGGTATTGATCAGCGTGGACTTCCCCACATTGGGTCGGCCGGCAATGGCCAGACGGACTGCCTTGTCACCATCCGCTTTAGCAGGCTCCCTGTCAGACTGATCGAACGGCTCCAGAGCCATTTCAAGCAAGGGGCGAACGCCTTGGCCGTGCGCCGCAGAGACCGCGTGTACCTCGCCCAAGCCCAGCTCATAAAAATCAGCCAGCTGCGGCGCGGCCTTCATGCCTTCAGCCTTGTTGGCCACCAGATGGCAGGATTTGCCAAGGCGCCGGAGGTATTTGGCAATGTCATGGTCTTGCGCCGACAGCCCGTCCCGCGCGTCCACCACAAACAACACCACATCAGCTTCCGCGATGGCCTGCCGGGTCTGGTTGGCCATTTCCTTGACGATGCCAGATTCGACAACGGGCTCAAAACCACCCGTGTCGACAGCGATGAATTCAAGCTTGCCGAGTTTGGCATTGCCGTAGTGGCGGTCGCGCGTCAAGCCGGCCAGGTCCGCCACAATCGCATCGCGCGACTGGGTGAGCCGGTTGAACAAAGTCGATTTACCGACGTTCGGGCGTCCAACCAGTGCAACAACGGGTTTCATTCAGGCCGGAAGCCGAACACGCTGCCGTTGCGCGTGACCACCACCAGGGTTTCGCCAGCCAGCACCGGAGACGCGGCGATGCCCGACCCGTCGGTGCTCAAACGGTTGAGCGCAGAGCCGTCCGCCCGCGACAGCAGATGCACCAGACCGGTACTGTCCCCCACCGCAATAGAACGCCCCAAAGCCAACGGAGCGGTCAGCTGCCGATCCTGCCGTCGGTAGGCAGTGATCTTGCCGTCGAGTTCGGTTCCATAAACCTGACTGTCGTCGCCTGACACCCCTTGAGCGCCATTGGAGGCCTTGCTCCAGGCCAGGCTGCCCCGTGCAGCGTTCACGCAGGCGACCATGGTCTGGTAAGACCGAACGCAGATGCTGTCCTCCTGACGGCTGGTACCGCCCACCAGGTCGACCAGCCGTTCCACATCATTGGTGCCCCGCGGCACCGCCACCGGAACCTCCCAGCGGCTGCTGCCATTGGCAGGATTCATCCCGACCACCCGGCCGGACAGTCCAGCCACCAGAGTATCGCCCTGAGCTTGCAGCAGACCGGCCTGGCGCAGCACCAGGGGTTCCCCCGGTCGGGTTTGTTGCCAGAGACGCCGGCCCGTGGCCCCGTCGTAGGCAGAGACAGCGCGGTCAGCCGTCAAAACGAAGACCCGACCACCCGCCACCAGCGGCGGCGTGTAGCTCGTGGCGGAGAGCTTCTGGCGCCAGATCTCCCGACCGCCGTCCAACGCCACCAGTTGGTTGTCCTGGGTGACGACGCTGGCAATTTTGCCATCGCCACCCACCCCAGCTGCGATGCCAGCGGCCAGCCGGGTACGCCAGTGGTCCTGTCCGGTCCGCGCATCCAGAGAGGCCACGGTGCCATCGCTGGCCGCCACCAGCACCGCTGTGCCTACAGCGCGGGGGGTCAGACTGAAGCCCACAGGGCCGAGATTGCTGACCCAAGCTTGCCGTACGCCCATCAAGGCGACATTTGGTGGCAGTTCGGCCGGTTTGGGCGCTTCTGAGGTGCTAGAGCAAGCGACCAGCACAACTGCCGCAGCCACGACAAAGACGCCGCGCATCACTTCTTGCCCTCGGCAGCCGGATCCACTCCCAACGCGTTGAGCTTGATTTCAACCAGGCGGCGGTATTCGGTGCGCTCGTCCATCTTTTTGTACGCGGCCTCATATTCGGCCCGTGCTTCGGCCTTCTTGCCCTGCGCCATCAGCACATCACCACGGCGATCAGCGGCCAGCCCGGCAAACTCGGCGGGGAATTCTCCCTTCAGAGCGGCCAGCGCATCATCATGGGATTTAGCCTCGGCCAGCACCGCGGCCAAGCGCAACTTGGCAATGGCTTGATAGCCGGCATCGGAGGATTTTTCGATCACCCAGTTGAGCGCAGCCTTGGCCTGGTCAGGCCTGCCCAGATCCACATAGGCTCGAGCCGCAAGCAATCCACCTTGGTGGCCAAAGGTGGTGGAGGCATATTTGTCCTTCATGTCAGCAAACACTCGGTCGACACGGGCGCCATCCCTGGCCACCACCACGCGGGAGAGTTCGTCGTAGAGAGCCGACGCCTGAGCGGCCTCGCTGCTCTGCCAGCGTT
>JBDKJB010000245.1:0-4112 GCA_039796835.1 Pseudomonadota bacterium
CCGCGGCATCCGCAGCGCCTGGTCCAGAACAACGGTATCTTCGCCGTCGATCAAATGAAAATGTGTGCCCGCATAGCCCAGCCCGGACATCAGCGCCTGACCCACAGCCATCTGATCTGCCAAAGCCGTGCGATATTGCGGCGCTTCATCGCCGGACAGCAACACAGCCACCTGATTCGCACCTTGCGCCAGCGCCGTCAGCCACACCTCCAGGCCCACACTGGCGTTGTGCCAGAGGGGGATGGGCAGCACGCGGGCCGGCAGACCGCGAAGTTTTTTCTGCACCTGTACCTGCCGCCCCAGCGCTTCCAGCTGTCTGGTTCCGCTGCCATCAGAATGGAACAGCAGCACGGCGTCACGCCCTCCCGCCTGCGCATAGCTGCGCATAAGCGTGCGCACGCGCCGCCCCATGTCCACTGCTGTGGGCAGCGCATAACTGATGGCGCCCGTGGGGCAGACCGTGGTACAGGCCCCACAGCCGACACACAGGTGCGGGTCCACCACAATCCCGCCACCCTGGCCCTGAGGGTCGGGCGTTGCGTTGGCGTAGCGGCGCTCCTTGCCCATGGTTTTGCCCTTGAGCCGCGCATCGCTGCGGATGGCGAGCGCCGAGCACACGTCCATGCAGGCGGAGCATCCCACCTGCTCATTGCGGCTGTGGGCGCACAGCTTGTCCTGGTACGTGAAGAACTTTGGTTTTTCAAACACACCCACCAGCCCCCGCAACTCCAACACAGCCCGGTGAAGCGCACCCGTATCACCCCCGACATGCTTGTAACCCTGCGGCGGGGCATGCTGGGCAAACGCGGGCGCATCGCGCAGGTCAAGCACCATGTCGAAAGAAGCGGTCGTCTCACGCGGGGCACGGCCAAACTGGATGGCGCCGGCGGCATCACACACCGCCATGCAATCGCGATGGGACTGGCAGCGCGCCAGATCGATCTGGTAACTGAGGTCGATCGCCCCTTCTGGGCAGGCCGCCACGCAGGCGTTGCAACGGGTGCACAGGTCCAGGTCAATCGGATTGGCGCTGCTCCAGGTGGCTTCAAACGCCCCCAGCCGCCCCGTGAGGCTGCGTAACTGACCGCTCTGGACCTCGACATCGTGCCGCTGGGCGATGCCGCCCGCCACGTCTCGCCCCGGGCTGCGGGAAGCTGCGGTCACCAGCAGGGTCGCGTCGATGCCTTCACCCAACAGGGCGGCGGCCTGCCCGCAGGCCTCAGCGGAGCCCAGCACCAGGCAGCGCCCTGCGCTGCGGTATTCAACGGCGGGCACGGGCTCGGGTGGCGGCAGCTGCGCCGCCGCAATCAGCGCCGCCATCTTGGGCGTGGATTGCTTCGCCTCGGCCGACCAGCCTGCGACCTCGCGGATGTTCACAAAATGGATCGGGCGCTCATCCACAGGCGGGGCGCCTTCGGTGTGTTCGTTCAGCTCCAGGAACAGGCGGCTCTCCTGCGTGCAGGCGACGAGCAGCGGCTCACCCGATTTGGCGGCACGCTGGAACTGGGGCGCCTCGCGTCGGCAAAGTGCCGTGAAATGGGCCTCAACCTGCCCCGGGGCCGCCGATGCCTGAGGGAGGCTCAACGCCTCCTTCAGCGCTGCCGGGTTCAGCGGCATCGTCCCGTTGCAGTTGCAGATCAGCGTTTTCATGGGTAGGGGCAGTATCGTTGGCAGCCACCCCTGCCGGCGCATCTGCCGATGGGGGTTTGTCCTGATCTTCCAGCTCATCATCCAGTAAACCCAGGGCCCGGGCCTGCAGCATCTGGCGCAGCATGGCCTTCGGAATGGTCTCGCCCTGGCTGTAATCGTCGATGTAGACGTCCAGCCCGTCCATGACATTGAAATGCGGGTCGGCTGCAAACAGCTTGCGCATCGCGGCATTGCGCACCTGCGGATCAACCTCTGGCCGCACAAAACGGCTGAAGTCGGAATCCGGCGTCAGTTGCGTCACATCGTTCAGATTGGGGGGCGGCGGGGCAATTTCCCGGGCTTGATCCGGCGGACTGATTTTCTCTGAATGAATCGCAGATTTTTCCGTTATTTCATGAGAAATGTTTGCTTCTGATTCAATAGCATCTGAGGCATCCCCCGGGGGGTGCCCCTCCCGCGCCTGCAGCTTGCGCGACGACCAGCGCGCCAGAAAACCCTGGCCCTCCGGAGTATGGTCAGCCATCACAGGCTCAGGCGCCATCGCCAGGTTCTTTGAGGGCCTGCATCCCCGTCAGTCGCTCCCGGTCCTGCGGTGCCACAAACGCGGCCGAACGCACCTTGCGCGCGCTGTCGGGCCTGAAGTGCTGGTTGGTGAAAGCCTGCAGCCATTCGCACAGTTCGGGCGGCAGCGGCACCGATTCGACATGCTCCTGGGCAAACATGCGGCGATCTGCTTCGATGTAGGAGACGCTCACCGCCGTGACCTCCACCTGTGAGGTGTCTTCTTCGTCAGCTCGCCAGGACACAAACCATGACGGCTGGCCGGACGTCAGGTTCAGAAAATAACCCTTGCATTCATCTGCAAACAGCTGCACGCCGAAGCCGCTGTGCAGCCAGCGGGACTGCTTGCCATCGTCTTCGAGCAGCTGGCGTCGTGGAGGCCCGGCCGCTCCCTCTGCCCCGATTCGGTCCGGAACCACATCCAGCAGCCTGAACTGCCAGTCTTCCCACCGATTGGGCGCCGCCGTGCGCTGCATCAACACCGCGACGGGCAGAATTTCAGCGCTGGCAACCATGGTGTGGAAGGCCGGTGTGGGTTAAGGGTCAGATCAGGTGTTCTTGCTGATCGTAATGGACGGGAATTTGGACGAAAAGTCCTTGTTCTTGGCGGCAATCGCCACGGCCACCTTGCGCGCCACGCCTTTGTAAATGGCAGCAATGTCGCCGTCCGGGTCCGCCACCACGGTGGGGCGACCACCATCGGCCTGCGTGCGGATGTCGATGTTCAGCGGCAGCGCGCCCAGGTAGTCCATCTGGTAATCGGCCGCCATCTTTTTGCCACCATCCGCGCCAAAAATATGCTCGGTGTGACCGCAATTGCGGCACACATGGACCGCCATGTTTTCGACCACGCCCAGGATCGGCACGCCGACCTTTTCAAACATCTTGATGCCTTTTTTGGCGTCCAGAAGCGCGATGTCCTGAGGCGTGGTCACCACCACGGCGCCGGTCATGGGTACGCGCTGGCTCAGGGTAAGCTGAATGTCACCGGTGCCTGGCGGCATGTCCACGATCAGGTAGTCCAGGTCGCGCCAGTTGGTCTGGCGCAGCAATTGCTCCAGCGCCTGTGTGGCCATGGGGCCGCGCCAGATCATGGCTTCGTCCTGCCCCACCAGGAACCCGATGGACATGACCTGCACCCCGTGGTTCTCGAGCGGGTCCATGGTTTTGCCGTCATCGCTTTCGGGGCGGCCTTCGATGCCCATCATCATCGGCTGGCTCGGGCCGTAGATGTCGGCGTCCAGTAGGCCGACGCTCGCCCCTTCAGCGGCGAGGGCCAGGGCCAGGTTGGCTGCTGTTGTGCTTTTGCCCACACCGCCTTTGCCAGACGCCACCGCCACGATGTTCTTCACGTTGGGCATCAAAGCCACGCCCCGCTGTGCTGCGTGCGCCACCACCTTGCTGCTGATGTTGACCGACACATTGCCCACGCCCGCAACCCCTCTGGCGGCGGCAATCAGCATCTTGCGCAACGCCGCAAACTGGCTCTTGGCCGGGTAACCCAACTCCACGTCAAAACTCACCTCATCACCCGCAACATTGAGGTTTTTCAACGCTTTGGTCGAGACAAAATCCTTGCCCGTGTTGGGATCGATGACGGACTTGAGCGCGTCCAGTAGCTGTTCCTGCAATGCCATGGCGGGGGAAAAGGAGTGGTTGGGGAGGATGGCCAGTTTAAGGGACGCCCAAGCCCGGCAAAATAGAGCCCCATGACCCGCCAGCTTTTCGTCACCACCGCCCTGCCCTACGCCAACGGCAACTTCCACATCGGCCACATCATGGAGTACATCCAGGCCGACATCTGGGTGCGCTTCCAGCGCATGCAGGGCCATCAAGTGAACTTCGTCGGCGCCGACGACACCCATGGCGCCCCGATCATGATCGCCGCCGAAAAGGCCGGC
>JBDKJB010000246.1:0-4110 GCA_039796835.1 Pseudomonadota bacterium
GCGAGTTGTTTTTCTTCCCCAAAACCTGAGTACTGCAGATGGTCGCCGGAGGAGCGGAGCGGGGGAGGCCTGCAACACCATGAGCCACACAGCCACAGCTGGGGCGCGGGGCAAACAAAGCAACAAAAAGCCCGCACGAAGCGGGCTTTCTCAAGACAAGGGGCGTCAATCAAGCGTACGCCGCCAGCGCCTTCTTCATTTTCTTCATCGCGGCCGATTCAATCTGGCGGATGCGCTCGGCGCTCACGCCGTATTCGTCCGCCAGCTCGTGCAGGGTCATGCCGCCCGAGCTGTCGTCGTTCACCTTGAGCCAGCGCTCCTCCACGATGCGGCGGCTGCGGTCGTCCAGCGTGGCCAGCGCGGTGGCGATGCCGTCACTGGCCAGGCGGTCGCGCTGGCTGGACTCGATCAGCGCGGTGGGTTCCTGCGTGCTGTCGGTCAGGTAGGCGATGGGGCCGAAAGCCTCTTCGCCATCGTCGTTGGGGCTCGGGTCGAGCAGCACGTCACCGCCCGACAGGCGCGTTTCCATCTCGATGACTTCTTCGCGCTTGACGTTCAGCGTCCTGGCCATGGCGTCGATCTGCGCGTCGCTCAACGTCTCGCGGTGCGTGCCTGAGAGGCTTTCACCGGCTTCCAGCGCGTCGGCGTCGTGCATGGCTTCGTCGGCCTTGTAGCGCTGCTTCATCGAGCGCAGGTTGAAGAACAGCTTGCGCTGGGCCTTGGTGGTGGCCACCTTCACCATGCGCCAGTTCTTCAGGATGTACTCATGGATCTCGGCCTTGATCCAGTGCATCGCGTAGCTCACCAGGCGCACGCCCTGGTCGGGGTCGAAGCGCTTGACGGCCTTCATCAGGCCGACATTGCCTTCCTGGATCAGGTCGCCGTGCGGCAGGCCGTAGCCCAGGTACTGGCGGCTGATGCTGACCACCAGGCGCAGGTGGGAAAGCACCAACTTACCAGCAGAATCGACGTCGCCTTCCGCGCGTAGCTTTCGCGCGTAGGCCTGCTCCTCCTCGAGCGTGAGCATGGGCAGGCGGTTGGCCGCCGAGATGTAGGCATCCAGGTTGCCCAGGCTGGGCACCACACTCCAGGGGTTGGTGGAGCGGCTGAGGGCCAGCGGGTGGGCCGACAGGGCGACAGAAGCAGACATGTGTGACTCCTTCACAAAACCCGGTTTGTGTCCGGGATGACAAGAATATTAGCACTCTGTGTAGTTGAGTGCCAAAAAAGCCGGCCAAAACCCGCCTTTTGAGCGGGATTAGAGCTGAAACTCTAGGGTTAACCCTTGGTCAATGAGGGCGGGGGTGTGCCGCCTGGGCTGCGGCGGGCTGGAGGAGGTGAGGCGCCCAGAGAAAATTTCGTAAAATTGACACACAGAATTTTATTTATAAATAATCAGAAATTTCCGATTATTCATATCAAAGTTTGCTACTTGTTTGGGACTGAATGTGACTTATATTTCATCAAATAACGATCAAAAAGGAGAGTATTTTGGGCTGCGTTGCAGCACTCACCACTTGATCTGCAGCTTCACAAACAGCTTCGACAGCACAAACAGGGGCCCCACCCACAGGTACTGGATATCTTCGAAGAACGAGGGCTTCTTGCCTTCCAGCTTGTGGCCGATGAACTGGAAGATCCAGGCCACCACAAAGATGCCCACGCTCCAGGGCAGCACCCGGTCCCCCATGGCGACCACGGCCCAGAGCATGGCGGCGGTTACCAGGACCATCGTCACGGTGAAGACCAGGGACAGGCGCAGGTAGTACACCAGGCTGGCGGCCAGGAAGGCATAGGCGACCCAGGGGTGGGCGGCGTACAGCATGCCCACCAGGCTGAGCATGATGGCCGGGATCGCCACGAAATGAATCAGCTCATTGGTGGGGTGGCGGTGGCTGCTTTCGTAGTGGGCCAGCAGGGCATCCACCCGGCGGGCGGTCACAGGGGCTTCGGCAGGTGGGGTGGCGGCAGTGTTCATGGTGGCGCTCAGGACAGTGGCGTGAAAAAACAATCCCCGGAACTTATCGCAAAACACAGGTGTTGGGTAGAGGTGGCGCACCAAGCCACAGGGCACTCTCCTGAGGGTAATCACCTGCATCGAAATGAACCAAACAGTTAATAATTTGAATGGATCATCCGCCTAATTTTTCAGGAGAACGAAGCATGAACACGTCCATCAACCGCCGCAGTGCCTTGGCTGCCCTGGCCGCCGTCGGTGCCCCCGGTTTGGCCTTGTCCCAGGCCAAGATTGAGCTGATCTATTCAGACACCGTGCCCGAAGCCGACCAGCGCGCCACCGCCCTGAAAGAGATTTTTGGCAAAGGCCTGGGTGCGGAATTCGACTTCAAGCCGTATTTCGGCGCGACCCTGTTCAAGCAAGGCACGGAGCCGGTCGCCATGCAACGCGGCAACCTGCACATGGCCAACCTCGCCTCGTTTGACGTGGCGCGGCAGATCCCGTCCTGGAGCATCGTCAACACCCCCTATGTGTTCCGCGACATCGCCCACATGCAGAAGGTGTTTGCCAGCGACGTGGGCAAGACTCTCTTCAAACTGATGGAAGACCAGATGGGCATCAAGGTGCTGGCGGTGCCCTACATCGGCACCCGCCACCTGGGCCTGAAGCCGAAGAAGAAGATCATGGTGCCCGCTGATCTGGCCGGTATCAAGCTGCGCATGCCCCCCGGCGAAGGCTGGCAGTTTGTGGGCACCGCGATGGGCGCCAATCCGGTGCCGGTGGCCTTCACCGAGGTCTACACCGCGCTGCAATCTGGTGCCATCGATGGCCAGGACAACCCCATGGGCGGCGTGCGCGTCATGAAGTTCCATGAAGTCAGCTCGCAGATCGTCAAGACCGGCCACCTGATTGCCAACAACCTGTTCTCGATCAGCATGTCCAAGTGGAACAGCCTCAACGCAGCACAGAAGAAGCTGATGCAGGAATCTGCAGACAAGTTTGCCGCTGCGGTGACGGCCCAGGCCATCAAGGATGACAGCGAGCAGGAGGCCTTCTTCAAGCAGCAGGGTCTGGAGGTGTACACGCCGGACGTGGCTGCTTTCCGCAAGCATGTGCTGGACGTGTATGCCAAATCCAAGTTTGCAGCTGACTGGACCCCGGGTATGCTGGACAAGATTTCCGCCCTTTGAGTCTTGTTCCAGGGGGCGTGAAGATGCTGGGTTTCCTGCGCTCGCGAGCTGAAAACGTGCAGGCGCTGATGATGGCGGTGATGTTCACCGCCTTTGTCGCGCAGGTGCTGTTCCGCTATGTGTTCAACTTTCCGGTGGCCTGGACCGACGAGGTCTGCACCATCGTCTGGCTGTGGGGCATCCTGTGGGGCGCGTCCTTTGTCATGCGCAGCCGTGATGATGTCCGCTTTGACATGGTCTACAACCTGGCGCCCCGGCACACACGGCGTGTGCTGACGGTTCTGGCCAGTTCGGCCATCGTCATCATCCTGCTGGGCAGCCTGCCTGCGGCCTGGTCCTATGTCAGCTTCATGAAGGTGGAGAAATCCGCCAACCTGATGATCCCGATGAACTGGATGTACTCGATCTACATTGTCTTCATTGTCGCCATGGCAGGGCGCCACCTGGGCATCGTCTGGGGTGCCCTTCGTAACCGGCTGGTCGAAGACGATGCGGTCGTTGGCGGGAGCACACTGTGAGCATGATGACCCCTTTTGCATGGTGCGTGGCCATCATCTTCGCGCTGAGCCTCTGCGGCCTGCCGATCGGCCTGTCGATGATCGGAGCCTCGGTGGTGTACCTGTTCATGTCCGGGCAGGACGTGGGCATCGCCGCCGAGCAGATTCTCAATGGCCTGACCAACACCTACACACTGCTGGCGATTCCCCTCTTCATCCTGGCCAGCGAGCTCATGAATCTGGGTTCCCTCAGTGACCGCTTGCTGGCCTGGTGCAACGCCCTGGTGGGGCGCTTCAAGGGTGGCATGGGCCATGTGAACGTGGTGTCGTCGCTGATCTTCTCGGGCATGTCCGGATCGGCCATCGCCGATGTGGTGGGGGTGGGCAAACTCACCATGGACATGATGACCAAGGACGGGCGCTACACCCCGGCCTATGCCGCAGCCATCACGGCGGCCACAGCGGT
>JBDKJB010000247.1:0-4084 GCA_039796835.1 Pseudomonadota bacterium
CAGCGTCTGCACGTTTTATGAAATTAAGTGCTACTATTTATATATCTTAATATCCTTTTGTATTCTCGGAAAATATATAGTTTTCATTAAAAAAACCGCCCGAAGGCGGTTTTTTTGGGACAACGGGCTGCACCCGGTCTGCCGGATCATTTCTTGGGGTAGTCGGCAACCACTTTCCATTTGCCATCGGTGATCTGCGACAGGCGGGACTGGTCGCTGCCCAGGCGCTTGGTGGCGCTGTAGCTGGCGGGCGCACTGCCAAACATGTCAGCCGGGATGGTCATGCTGTCCATCGCCTTGATGAAGCTGTCGGTCGTCAGGCCTTTGCCCGCCTTGGACGCAGCCTTGATGAAAGTGTCGACGATCACGTAGCCATAGGCCGAGAAGACGGTGGGATCCTCATTGAACTTGGTCTTGTACTTGCTGGCCCAGAAGCGCACATTCTGCGACGCATCATCCAGATAGGGGTGTTGCGTGGTCATGGTGGCGTAGAGGCCGTTCATGGCCGGACCGCCCAGTTTATGGATCAGGTCGGTGTAGGCGGCGCTACTGCCCAGGAAGGTGGGGGCAAAGCCGGTTTTGCGCGACTCACCGATGGTGCCGATGGTCTCGCGGATGATGGTGCCCAGCACAACCAGGTCGCACCCGGCGGACTTCATGCGAGCCACCTGCGATGAAAAATCGGTTGCGCCGCGCTTGTAGCTTGTTTTTTCTACCAGCGTCATGTTGGCTGTCTTGAGCCCGGCTTCAGCACCGCGCAGCACTTCAAGGCCGAAATCATCGTCCTGATAAATGATGCAAGGTTTCTTGATGTTCTTTTCTTTCACCATGGTGGGCACGGCTTGCTGCATCTGCAGGAAATAGGGTGCAGCAAACGAGTACTTCAGCCGGTGCAGCGGCTCATACATTTCACGCGCCGCGGTGATGGGCATGAAATTGATGACGTTCTTTTCGAACTGGACCGGCATGGCGGCCATGTTCTGGGCGGTGCCGATGTGGCCCACCATGGCGAAAATCTTGTCCTGGTTGACAAGCTTCTGGGCAGCCAGCACGGCTTTCTTGGGGTCGTACTGGGCATCTTCGACGATCAGCTTGATCTTGCGTCCGTTGACGCCGCCCTGCTCGTTGACTTCATCCACCGCCAGCATCATGCCCAAGCGGCTTTGCTTGCCAAAAGCAGCGATCGGGCCTGACAGATCCTGGATGGAACCCAGGACGATTTCATTCGCCGAAACCCCCTGGTTGCTATTTTGCGCCAAGGCAAAGGGCATCACGGCGGTCAAGGCGAGGGCCGTGACTGACAGCTTGAAATTCATGGAGATCTCCTAAAAAAAAACGGAAAACGCGGGTTACACATCAAGGGATGTCAGGGTTTTGCATAGTCCATGACGACCTTCCACCGGCCGTCCTGGATCTGCGAAATGCGCGACTGGTTGGTGCCCAGGCGCTTGTTTGGGCCGAAGCTCATTTCAGACGCACCGAACATGTCGGAAGCGACCTTGATGGAATCCATCGCCTTGATGAACGAGTCGGTGGTCAGAGTCGGCCCAGCCTTGGCGGCAGCCTGAACGAACAGGTCGACGATCTGATAACCATAGACCGACAGCGTGCCAGGATCCTCGTTGTACTTGGTCTTGTACTTGTTGGCCCAAAAACGGATTTGCGGTGAAGCTTCGTCAAGATAAGGGTGCTGCACGGTCATGGTGCTGTACAGGCCGTCCATGGCCTTGCCGCCCAACTTGTGGATGAGTTCGGTGTAAGCGGTGTTGACACTGAAAAAGGTAGGGTTAAAGCCGATCTTGCGCGCTTCTGCAATGGTGCCAATGGTCTCACGCACGATGGTGGCCAGCAGCACCAGGTCACAGTTGGCTGCCTTCATGCGCGCCACCTGCGATGAGAAATCGGTCGCGCCACGCTTGTAGCTTGTTTTCTCCACCAGGGCCATGCTCAGACCTTTGAGGGCGGTATCGGCGCCCTTGAGCACCTCCAGTCCGAACTCGTCGTCCTGGTACAGCGTGCACACCCGTTTGGCGTTTTTCTCTTTCACCATCTTGGGCAAGCCGGACAGCACCTGCTGCTCGTAGGTGACCGCAAAGGAATACTTGAGCCTGTGGAAGGGCTCAAACATGCTGGACGACGGGCTGATGGGCAGGAAATTGATGATGTTCTTCTCGAACTGCACCGGCATGGCCGCGTTGTTGTGCGCGGTGCCCACATGGCCCGCCATGATGAAGATCTTGTCCTGCGTGACCAGCTTTTGGGCTGCCAGAACTGCTCGCTTGGGGTCATAGCCCGAATCTTCGGTGGCCAGCTTCAGCTTGCGCCCGTGGATGCCGCCCTGCTCGTTCACCTCGTCGATGCGCAATTGCATGCCGTTTCGAGCCTGCTTGCCGTAAGCAGCCAGGGGGCCGGAGAGATCCTGGATCGTGCCAAGCAGGATTTCATTCCTGCTGACGCCTTGCTGCTGGGCCACGGCACCGCCACCCACAAGGGCCAGGGCTGCTGCAAACAGTTTGAGTTTCATCGGATGCTCCTGGTGTGAAGGGGAAGTTGCAAAAGGATACGGCCCAAACGCAGCCAGCGCATCAGGGCTTATCCGCCCCGGTACATGGCCTCGATCTGCGGCGCATATTTCTTCTCGACCAGCTTGCGTTTGAGCTTCATCGTGGGGGTGAGTTCCTCGTCTTCGGCGCTCAGTTGGGTGTCCAGCAGGAAGAATTTCTTGATTTGTTCCACGCGGGCGAACTTCTTGTTGACCCGGTCGAGCTCGGCCTGAATGAGGTCCTGCACCTCGCGCGACCGGGTCAGGCTTGAGTAGTTGGAAAAAGGCACGTCATGATCCTGCGCGTACTTCTCGACATTCTCCTGATCAATCATGACGATGACGGTCAGGAAGGCCCGCTTGTCACCGATCACCACCGCGTCGGTGATGTAGGGCGAGAACTTGAGCTCGTTCTCAAGTTCACTGGGCGTGATGTTCTTGCCACCTGCCGTGATGATGATGTCCTTCATCCGGTCGGTGATCTTGAAGAAGCCGTCAGCATCCACCAGACCCACATCGCCCGTATGAAGCCAGCCTTCGGCATCGATTGTCTCGGCGGTTTTTTCGGGCTGGTTGAGGTAGCCCATGAACACGCTGCGGCCACGGATCAGAAGTTCTCCTGTCGTCTCATCGACCTTGACCTCCATGTTGGGCGAGGCCGGGCCGATGGTGCCAGGCTTGATACGGTCCACCCGCGTGAAGGTGCCCAGACCGCCCGACTCGGTCTGTCCCCAACCCTCCAGCATGGGCACGCCCAGTGCCAGGTACCAGCGGATCAGGTCGGGTGAAATGGGGGCTGCGCCCGACAGCAGGGCCCGTGCGCGGTGAATGCCGATCATCTTGCGCACGTTGTTGAGCGCCAGACCCTTGGCAATGTTGAATTTGAGCTTCAACAGACCATCAATCGGCTGGCCAGCCAGGGTTTTGTCGGCCACCTGCTGGCCCACACCGATGGACCAGGCATATGCAGCCTGCTGCAGGGGCGAAGCCTCCTTGATGGCGATGACCACGCCGGAGTAGAACTTCTCCCAGACCCGAGGTACGGCAAACAGGAAATGCGGTGCGATCTCGCGGACGTTTTCGGGGATGGTTTCCGGGTTTTCGACGAAGTTGAGCAGGCAACCGGTGTAGACAGACGTGTACTCGCCGATCACGCGTTCGGCAATGTGGCACAGGGGCAGGAAGCACATGCGCTCATCATTTTCGGCCTGCGGCAAACTGGCGTTGGCCTGCCGGGCGGCAAACACCAGGCCCCCATGGCTTTGCATGGCGCCCTTGGGCTTGCCAGTGGTGCCTGAGGTGTACACCAGGATTGCCAGGTCCTGGGGCTTGCGCAGCTTGATGCGCTGATCCAACAGGTCGGCGTTCCTGGCGTTGAAATCACGACCCAGCTGGCGCAGTTCGTCCAGAGAGATCACCCCCGGGTCGTCCAGGGCGCGCAGGCCTTCCATGTCGATCACGATGATCTTGCGCAGCTTGGGCAGCTGGTCGCGCACTTCCAGGGCCTTGTCAAGCTGCTCGTCGTCCACCACCCTGCATCGG
>JBDKJB010000248.1:0-4061 GCA_039796835.1 Pseudomonadota bacterium
GCAGGGGATACCCAGCAGCAGGGCCAGCACGGTGGACGCAAACGCCAGGCCCATGGATACGGCAAAGCTGGCCTGGAAGTTGTCCATCTGCAGGACGGCTGCGTACCAGCGCAGCGACAAGCCCGACGGGGGAAAAGCCAGGGTGTCACCGGCATTCAGGCCTGCCACGGCGATCAGCAGGAAGGGGCCCAGCAGGAACACCAGCACACTGGCCAGCACCCCCCCCCCGAGCGAGCGCAGACCGGCATTCATCGGGATCGGGCCCGGGCGGTGCGCCGCAGCAGCATGTGAGTGACGACGCCCATGGCGATGAGGATGGCCGCAATCACGCTGGCCGCAACGAAGTCGTTGTTGACCGACACCTTCTGGTAGAGCAGGGTTTCGAGCATCAGCACCTTCGACCCACCCAGCACCGCCGGCGTGATGTAGGCCGTGACCGCGCCGGTGAACACCAGGGTGCCGCCCGTCACCAGGCCCTCCCTGGTCAGCGGCAGGAGCACCTTGAAAAACACGCTGGGCCAGGGTGCGCCCAGCACACGGGCTGCGTTCACCACGTCGGCGGGCAGATTCTCCAGAGCGCTGACCAAGCTCAGCACCATCAGGGGCAGGAACAATTGCACCAGCCCGATAAAGACGGCCGTTTCCGTGAACAGCAGGCGCAGAGGCTCGGGCGACAAGCCCAGTCCGACGACTGCTTGGTTCACGATCCCGGTGCGACCCAGGATGACGATCCAGGCGTAGGTGCGCGCCACCGGGGAGATCATCAGCGGCAACACCATCAGGCCGATGAAGCGGCCTTTCCAATGGGGACCGGCCTGCACCATGGCCAGTGCCGTGGCGTAGCCCAGTGCTGCGCAGGTCAGGGTGACCCAGGCGCCCAGACGGACGGTCCGCCAAAACACCTCCATGGACAGTTGATCCCGGGCAAATTCCGTGTAGCGGGCCCAGGTCAAGCCACTGTCAGACTGGACGCTGCCCGACAGCAGGGCCAGGACGGGCAGCGCAAAGGCTACCCCGACAAACAGGGCTGCCGGCAGCGTCAGGAACGTGCCAATGTGCCGCTTCTCGAACATGCAGGCTTATTTGCCGGCAATCTTGGCATTCCAGCCGTCCACCCAGGACTTGCGGTGCAGCAGGTGCTGTGCCGGGGTGATCCGGTTCAGCGCCTTGGCCATGTCGGCTCCATAGGTCAGGGTGTCGGCAACATCCTTCGGCAGTTTCACTTCCTTGTTGGCGGGACTGTCCACCAAGTCCATGGCCAGGCGGGTCTGTGCCTCGGTCGAAATCCATTCGTCCATGAAGGCATAGGCCAGGTCCTTGTTCTTGCTGCCCTTGACCAGCACCATCACGTTGATGCCGCCGGTCTGACCTTCTTTGGGAGTGGCCCAGGCCAGGGGCAGGTTCAGCTTTTTCAGCAGCGGCCAGTTGAACCGGCCAGCGACCGCAGCGTGGATCTCATCCTGCTGGAACAACTGCACCAACTGCGCGGAGCGCTCGTAGAAAGTGACCACACCGCCCTTGAGGTCGGCCACCTTCTGGATGCCGGTGGCCAGGTTGGGCGTCGTGCCGCTGTGCGCCTTGTCCATCATCAGCAGCAGCGCCGGGCCTTGCGTGGTGGTGATGTTTGGCAAAGCCAGGCGGCCCTTGAGCTCCGGCTTGGCCAAGTCTTTCCAGGAGTCGATCTTGACCTTGTCGGTGCGGTAAATGATGCTGGTGGCAAACCAGGTGTAACCCACCCCCATGTGGTTGCCGATGGGGTCTTTGGCCAGATCATGCAGTTTGGCGTAGTTTTTGAGCCGGGTGACATCGATGGGCTCGATCAGGTCCTTTTGCGCGGCCTCCATGGCGTTGAAGTCCGACAGCACGGCCACGTCCACCTCCGGGTTGGCCTTGCGTGCATCCAGTTTGGCCAGACGGTCGGCGGCGTTGCCCACCACCACCTCAATCTTGCATTTGCATTTGGCCTCAAAGGGCGCATACAGGTTCTTGCGCAGCAGGTCCTGGCTCACCCCGAAAGCCGACACCACGAGCTTGCGCTCCTGTGCAGCTGTGGTCAGCGCCGCCGTGCCCAGAGACAGCACCACCAACGTGGTGCGCAACAAATGGAAAGACATGGTCATGGAAGGCTCCTGCAGGGCTGGGCGATGCGCTCAAGGATAGCGCAGCTTGGCCAGCCCATGTCAAAGTTCAACCGTGCCTGCCACGCAGGTGACCGACGCCCCGCCGATCCAGATGTCCTGCCCCATCTGCTCGACAAACACCCGCCCGGCGCGGCCCATGCAGGTGCCCTGCGCCGCCACGTAGCGATTGGGAGCCAAGCCAGCCCCGATCAACCATTTGGCGATGCCGGCGTTCAGGCTGCCGGTGACCGGGTCTTCGCGCATGCCGGTGGCGGTGTGAAAGAACGCGCGGACTTCGAAGTTGGTGTCGCTGCCTTCACCAGCGCCTTGGGACGCGATCACACCGACCTTCCGCACCGGGCCGACGACGCCGATGTCCAGCCCGGCCAGAACGTCCCCGTCGGGCTGCAGGGCGCGAACCTGCTCCGCGCTTTGCAGCATCACGCCACGCCATTTGGGACCGTTGTCGCACCAGGCATGGGCCAGGATGTCGCTGCGCGGGATGTTCAGGCCGCGTGCGATGAGCGCCACGTCGGCTTCGTCGAGCGGGCCGCTTCGCAACAGGGGCGGGGCGGCAAAGGCGAGTCGATGGTTAACCTCGTCGTTGCGGATCTTCACCAACCCGATGCCGCACTCCTGCACGATGAAGGCGGTTTTGGGTTTTCCTCCGGCGCGCAACCACGCGTGGCAGCTGCCCAGGGTGGGATGGCCGGCAAACGGCAGCTCACGCCCCGGGCAGAAGATGCGCACGCGGTAGTCCGCGTCGGGGTGCGTGGGCGGCAGCAGGAAAGTGGCTTCCGACAGGTTGGTCCAGTCGGTGAAGCGCTGCATGTCTTCCGTCGACAGGCCTGTGCCGTCAAGCACGACGGCGAGCGGGTTGCCGAAGTAAGGGGTGGCCGTGAAGACATCGACCTGCTGGAATGGGCGTTGTGTCATGGTGCGTTGGTGTGGGTCAAGAAAGAGGCAGGTCAAGCAAGAGACAGGTCGAGGACGCCGCGCGCCGCTGGCCGCGACCGCAGAGCCTCGAACCAGGCATCGACCCGGGGAAAACGTTCGCGCGGATGGGCTTGCAGGATGCCGCTTCCATGCGGCAGACCCCACCAGCGGTGGATCTCGCAACCCATCGGGATGTGCGCCATGCTGAACGCACTGGCTTGCAGGGTCGTTGAGCTTTGCAGGGCGGACTCGAACAGGCCGAGCAGGCGCTCCGTGGCAGCGACCGAAGCGCGAACCCGAACCAGGTCACGCTGGTTTTCTGGTGTGCGAACCAGTTGCACAAACGCATCGCGCCCGGCGGGGTTGAAGCTGGTCTGCTGCCAGTCCATCCAGCGCTCAGCGTCGAAGCGGGTGCGCAAGTCGGTCGGATAAAGCGCTCCCGGGCCACTGCCTGCAGTGTGCCGTGCGGTCAGGTAGCGCACGATGGCGTTCGATTCCCACAGCACAAAACCCTCGTCCTCGATCAGTGGCACCAGTGCGTTCGGGTTCAGTCGCTGGTAGTCGGGCGTGCTGACCACCCCAAACGGGCCGCCAGCTTCGGTGCGTTCGAAGGGCAGGCCAAGCTCCTGCGCGGCCCAGACCACCTTCTTGACGTTGATGGAGCTGATGCGGCCCCAGATCTTCAGCATCGCCCGGTCCCTGACGGCCTGTTCAGCGGGCCAGTGTTTCGCGTACGGCGGATGCCAGTGCTGCCATGCCGGTGTCGATCTGCTCTTCGCTGGCCGTGACAAAGGACAGGCGCAGCGAGCGCTCATCGGCGGCGTCGGCAAAGAACGGTGCACCCGGCACATAGGCCACACCTTTGTCCACGGCGGTGGCGAGCATGTCCACAGCGTTCACGCCTGCTGGCAGCCGGGCCCACAGGAACATGCCCCCCGCCGGGCGGTTCCACGTCACGTCCAGGCCTTTCATCTCGCGCTCCAGTGCGGCCAGCATGCAATCGCG
>JBDKJB010000249.1:0-4048 GCA_039796835.1 Pseudomonadota bacterium
CAGCGCCAGCTTCGGCATCAGCGCCAGCATGCGCCCCATGAGCGGTGCATCATCGGCTGTAACGGCCGCCATGGACGCAATGTGCCGCTTGGGCACCACCAGGAAGTGGACCGGCGCCCAGGGATGGATGTCGTGGAAGGCGAAAACCTCGTCGTCTTCATAGACTTTCCGGGAGGGAATCTGTCCTGCAATGATCTTGCAGAACAGACAGTTTGGATCGTGCGTCATGGGGTCAGGGTTGTTCTGGCGCGAGGCCGACCGGCTGGTTGTGGTTCATGGCCACCATCCCGCGCACGATGCGGTACAGGAACCAGATGGAGATGATCGCCCAGGCAATCGCGCCCGGCACATACAGCAGGATGAACAGCGGGAAGGTCAGGGCATACAGGGCAGCAGCCCACAGCACCTACCTGATGCGCCAGCTGAAATGGCTGGCCTGCCAGGTGCCAGCGGCTTCGTCCTTCTTGACCAGATCAATCACCAGCGCAATGATGAGCAGGGTCACACTCGCCTGGGCACCCGGCACGACACCACCGACAGCTACGATCAGATGCAGAGCGTAGCTGACCCAGCCCACCGTTTTGAGGTCTTGGGCTTTTTCCGAGTCGATGGCCCGGACGTCGATCACATCGTTCATGGTGCGGTTCCTTCCTGCTCGCGGGCGCTGGCCTTGCGGGCGGCTTTTTCCTCCAGCCCGCTGACGCCAACGCGGCGCTCCAGCTCTGCGATGACATCTTGGGGCGACAAGCCGTAATACGAGAGGGCCACCATGCTGTGGAACCACAAATCTGCGGCTTCGGCCACGATTTTGGCCTTTTCGCCAGCGGCGTCGGCCCCGCGGCCCACGTCCTTGCAGGCCATGACCATCTCGGTCGCCTCTTCGCCGATCTTCTTGAGGAAGGCGTCGGGCCCCTTGTGCATCAGCCGCGCCACATAACTGGTCTCAGGGTCACCCTGGCGGCGCGCCTGCAGCACCTGCGCCAAGGCGGCAAGGGAGTCGTCAGAGTTCATGGGAGCCCGATCTGTAGATGGTTTGAGGGTCTTTCAGCACCGGTTCGACCACCTGCCACCGCCCGTCTTTCAGCACGCTGAAAAAGCAGCTGTGCCGCCCGGTGTGGCAGGCCAGGCCGGGTTCGTGCCCAAGCTGGGTAACCGTGAGCAAGACCACATCGTTGTCACAGTCCAGGCGGATTTCATGCACCTGCTGCACATGACCGGATTCCTCACCCTTGCGCCACAGGCGTGCCCGCGAGCGGCTGTAATACACGGCACGACCGGTCTCGGCCGTTTCAGCCAGCGCGGCTCGGTCCATCCAGGCAAACATGAGCACGTCCTGGCTGCCCTGCTCCTGCGCGATCACGGGCACCAGCCCCTGGGGGTCCCAACGGACTTCGTCGAGCCAATTCATACCAGGATTGTGACTCAGGGCGCAGCAATCACAGCCGCACCGGAATGCCCGCTTGCGCCATGCGCGCCTTGGCTTCGGCCACCGTGTGCTGACCGTAGTGGAAGATGCTGGCGGCCAGCACCGCGTCTGCCCCGCCCTTTTGAATGCCGTCGATCAGATCGTCCAGCCCGCCGACACCTCCGGAAGCGATGACGGGCACGCTGACAGCGTCGCTCACCGCTCGGGTCAGCGCGAGGTCAAAACCCGACTTCGTGCCGTCGCGGTCCATGCTGGTGAGCAGGATCTCGCCCGCGCCGCGGCGGGCCATGTCGACCGCCCACTGCACGGCGTCCAGCCCCGTGTTCTTGCGCCCGCCATGGCTGTACACATCCCAGCCGGGGCCGATTTCCCGTCCACGCTCGTCCAATCGCTTGGCGTCCGCGACGGCACGTCGCTTCGCATCAATGGCCACCACGATGCACTGACTGCCGTACTTGTCGGCAGCGTCTTCGATGACCTGGGGGTTGGCAATCGCCGCAGAGTTGAAACTCGTCTTGTCGGCGCCCGAATTGAGCAGGCGCCGCACGTCGTCGACCGTGCGCACCCCCCCGCCCACCGTGAGCGGGATGAACACCTGCGAGGCCACCGCCTCGATGATGGGCAGAATGAGGTCGCGCCCGTCGCTGGTGGCGGTGATGTCCAGGAAAGTGATCTCGTCGGCGCCCTGTTCGTTGTAGCGCGCCGCGATCTCGACCGGGTCCCCGGCATCGCGCAGCTCCACAAAGTTGACGCCCTTGACGACCCGGCCGCCCGTCACGTCCAGGCAGGGAATGATTCTTTTCGCGAGCACCGGCTATCCGTTGAGCTCGTCCGCCCGCGCTTGCGCCGCCGCGAAGTCGAGGTCACCGCTGTAGATGGCGCGGCCGCAGATCACACCTTCGACGCCTTCGTCTTCGACCGCGCACAGGGCTTCCACATCCGCCAGGTTCGACAGGCCGCCCGAGGCAATGACCGGGATGCTGAGCGCCTGCGCCAGCTTGACGGTGGCTTCAATGTTGATGCCCGTGAGCATGCCATCGCGACCGATGTCCGTGTAGATGATGGATTCGACGCCATGGTCTTCGAATTTCTTGGCCAGGTCGATCACGTCGTGGCGGGTGAGCTTGCTCCAGCCATCGGTGGCCACTTTGCCGTCTTTGGCGTCCAGCCCGACGATGATGTGCCCGCCGAACGCGGTGCATGCGTCCTGCAGGAACCCCGGGTTCTTGACCGCCGCCGTGCCGATGATGACGTAGCGCAGGCCGGCGTCGAGGTAGCGTTCGATGGTGTCCAGGTCGCGAATGCCGCCGCCGAGCTGCACATCCACCTCGGCCCCCACTTCCTTGAGGATCTTGCGGATGGCCTGCTCATTCTTCGGATGGCCGGCGAAGGCGCCGTTCAGGTCCACCAGGTGCAGGCGGCGTGCGCCCTTGCTGACCCAGTTGCGGGCCATGGCGGACGGGTCTTCGCCAAAGGTGGTGGCTTTGTCCATGTCGCCCTGCTGCAGGCGCACGCACAGGCCGTCTTTGAGGTCAATGGCGGGAATGAGAAGCATGGGAACTCAGGCGGAAATCAGGGCTTCCAGGCCAGAAAGTTTCGATAGAGGGCCAAACCGTGGGCGGCGCTTTTTTCAGGGTGGAACTGCGTCGCAAAAATATTACCGCGTCCAATCGCCGCTGCAAAGCGCCCACCGTAATCGGCTTCCCCGAGGGTGTGGCGCGCATCAGACGGTCGGGCATAGAAACTGTGTACGAAGTAATAGTAGCTGCCGTCCGGGATGCCGGTCCAGAGGGCATGGGGCTTGCCACCACCCACCTCGTTTTGGTGAACGCGGTTCCAGCCCATCTGGGGCACTTTGTACCGGCTGCCGTCGGCCTGCAGTTGGCCCTCCAGGGCAAATTTGATGACCTCGCCACCGATCAGGCCCAGGCCCGGCGTGTGCACGCCCGGGGTGTCGCGGCGGCCTTCGTGGCTGGCGTCGAGCAACATCTGCATGCCGACGCAGACACCAAACATGGGTTTGCTTCGGGCAGCTTCCAGCACGGCGTCCTGCAGGCCGGATTCGCGCAGTTCGCGCATGCAGTCGGGCATGGCCCCCTGCCCGGGCAGGATGATGCGTTCGGCTACATGCACGTCATCTGCCCGCGCGCTCACGCGCACCTCAAAGCCGCTGCCTGCGGCCACACAGCGCACCGCCTGCGCCATGGAAAACAGGTTTCCCATGCCGTAGTCCACCACGGTGATGATCTTTTGAGTCACAAAACAAACCAAATATCAGACAAATTCACTATCGATTCAGAAGCAAGATATGCCCTTGAATAAACGGGAATATTGCTTCAATTCAATGCAAATTTTTCTTCAAAGACTTCCTTTGGTGGACGGCACCACCCCGGCGCTGCGCTCGTCGCGCTCAGCCGCCACCCGCAGCGCACGCGCAAAGGCCTTGAACACCGTTTCGCACTGGTGATGGGCGTTTTCGCCCTTCAGGTTGTCGATGTGGACGGTGGCCAGCGCGTGGTTGGCAAAGCCCTGGAAAAACTCGTGCACCAGTTGGGTGTCCAGCTCCCCGATCATGCCGGATTTGAACTTCACGTCCATGCACAGGCCCGGCCGGCCCGAAAA
>JBDKJB010000250.1:0-4034 GCA_039796835.1 Pseudomonadota bacterium
TTCCGTCGAGTGAAGCCCATGGCTTTCCATGATCAGTCGAAGAATGCTCTGCGACGGGCGTCACGGCGTCGTGGATGCAATGACGCCTCCACCGAGACACACCTCGCCGTCGTACAAGACGGCTGACTGCCCGGGCGTGACGGCCCATTGGGCATCTGGGAAACGCAAGCTGAATTTTTTGGCGTCAGAGTCTGTCGGCGCGCCGAGTACGCAGGGTGAGTCCGCCTGGCGATAGCGGCATTTGGAGCCATACGCGGCGGCAGAGGGCGCAAGGCCTGCCACCCAGCTGGCATCCTCTGCCTGCAGGGCTCGCGATGTCAGCCAGGGGTGGTCGTGTCCTTGCACTACCCACAAGGTGTTGGTGCTCATGTCCTTGCGGGCGACATACCAAGGCAGCTGACGCCCAGCTTTGACCCCGCCGATGCCCATCCCCTGCCGCTGCCCCAGCGTGTAGAAGCTCAGGCCCTGGTGCTGGCCGAGTACCCGGCCTTGGTCATTCCGGATCGGCCCTGGCTCTTTCTGGATGTAACGATTCAGAAATTCACGAAACGGTCGCTCCCCGATGAAGCAGATGCCGGTGGAGTCTTTTTTGCGCGCATTGGGCAGGCCAATTTCCGCGGCAATGCGCCGAACCTCGGTCTTGCGCAGTTCACCCACTGGGAACAGTGTTTTTGAGAGCTGGGTCTGGTTCAGGCGGTGAAGAAAATAACTTTGGTCCTTGGCCGGGTCCAGGCCTTTGAGCAGCTCGTGCCGGTGGGTGGCCGGGTTGAATCGGACACGCGCATAGTGGCCAGTGGCGATTTTCTCAGCGCCAAGCCGCATGGCGTGGTCCAGGAAAGCCTTGAACTTGATCTCGGCGTTGCACAGGATGTCGGGGTTGGGCGTGCGGCCAGCCTGGTATTCGCGCAGAAACTCTGCGAACACCCGGTCTTTGTAATCAGCCGCAAAGTTGACATGTTCGATCGGGATATCCAGCACGTCAGCCACAGCTGCAGCATCCACAAAGTCGACGTTGGACGAACAATACTCGCTGTCATCGTCGTCCTCCCAGTTCTTCATGAAGATGCCGACGACCTCGTGGCCCTGCTGTTTGAGCAGGTGCGCGCTGACAGCGGAGTCCACCCCGCCGCTCAGGCCCACCACCACACGTTGTTTGTCCCCTCTTGCCGCCATGCACGGATTATCCCGCAGGGCCTATGAAAGTACTGATGCGCAGGGCATCGATGTTGGGGCACATTAGGGGCAGTCACCACCTGATGCAGGAGTCTCGCCATGTCGAACGTCGTTTCATCCATCGGCCTGCCCCGCCGCCGCTTTGTGCAGGCAGCAGGCGCAACCGTTGCTGCACTGGCCAGCCCGCTGTCGTTTTCGCAAGCCTGGCCCAACAAACCCATTCGGCTCATCGTGCCATTTGCGCCCGGCGGCACCAGTTCAGTGGTGGCACGCAGTGTGGCCGATGAGCTCACGCGGCAGTTGGGGCAGAGTGTGGTGGTGGACAACAAGGGCGGCGGTGGCGGCGTGACCGCCATGGCTGATGCGAAGGCCTCGGCACCCGACGGATACACCTTCATCATCACCCATGTGGGCACCCTGGCCGTCAATCCCTACATGCTGAAGAACCAACCGTATGACGTCAACAAGGACTTCATGCCTGTGACCTTGCTGGCCAAGGTGCCCAACATCTTTGTCATCCATCCGGATGTGCCGGCCAAGAATTTCAAGGAGTTCGTCGCACTGGTCAAGAGTAGTCCGGGAAAATTCAACTACGGCAGCGCGGGCAATGCCAGTGCCGGGCATCTGGCCATGGAGTACCTGAAGATGGTGACGGGGATGTTCATCACCCATATTCCCTACCGCGGCACAGGACCGCAGCTCACAGATCTGCTGGCCGGTCGCACGCAAGCCAGCAGCGCCGGTACGCCCGCGCTGCTGCCGCACATCAAGTCCGGCAAACTCCGCGCCATTGCCACCGGCACGCAGAAGCGCATTGCGTCGTTGCCCGACGTGCCCACGGTGCAGGAGATGGGGTTCAAGGAGTTTGAAACCTCGCAGTGGTACGGCATGCACGCTCCGGCAGGCACCCCTGCTGCCATCGTTCAGCGCTTGCAAGACGAGTGTGCCAAGGCCCTCAAGTCCAAGAACATGCAGGAGCGCTTCGCGTTCGACAACGCTGAGCCGGGGGGTGGGCCGGCCAGTGAATACGCCGCCTACATCGCCAAGGAACAGAAGATCTGGAAAGAAATCGTCGAGCGCACCGGCATGAAGCCCGACTGACCAGGCTGTCCGATGAGCCCTGGCAAACTTCATATTCCCAGCCTGCGCGGGCAGTGCAGCGACGCCGAGTGGCAGGCCCGGATCGATCTGGCGGCCTGTTACCGGCTGGTGGACCTGTACGGCCTGTCGGACATGATGGCCAATCACATTTCCATGCGGGTGCCGGGCGGCGCCGACGAGGCGTTTCTCATCAACCCTTACGGCATGATGTACGAGGAAATCACCGCGTCCAGCCTGATCAAGGTGAACCTCGCCGGTGACATTCTCAGCAAGCCAGACTTCGCTGCCCACAACGGTGGGTTGGACTATGGCATCAATCGTGCCGGGTATGTCATCCACAGTGCCATTCACCATGCGCGTCCTGAGGTGGCCTGCATCATCCACACCCACAGTTGGGCCTCGATGGCGGTGTCTGCGCTCGATTGCGGGCTGCTGCCCATCACCCAGACCGCCATGCGTTTCCTCAAGATTGGCTATCACGACTACCAGGGCGTGGTGCTTGACATCCAGGAACAAGCCTCGTTGGTGGCTGACCTCGGTCAGGGAGAGGCGCTGATCCTGCGCAACCACGGTGCAGTGGTGCTGGGCCGCACCTGCGGGGAAGCCTTCAATTGGTTGCACCGGCTGGAGCTGGCCTGCCAGTCGCAGATTGCCGCCATGTCGTGCCACAGCCCTTTTCGACCTGTGTCGCAGCCGGTGCTGGAGGAGACGTGGAACAACTACCAACCCGGCACGCGCAGGCCCTACGGCCTGATGGAGTGGCCGGCGCTCATGCGCAAGCTTGATCGCCTGGACCCGAGTTTCCGGGACTGAATATTTGGAACTGAACCCTTGCCAGAATGGGATGTTCTTGTCATCGGCGGCGGCAACGCGGCCTTGTGTGCCGCGCTGACGGCACGGGAGGCCGGGGCGTCGGTGCTGTTGCTGGAAGCAGCGCCCCGTGAATGGCGGGGGGGCAATTCGATGCACACCCGCAATCTGCGTTGTATGCATGCTGCCCCGCAGGATGTGCTCACCGAGGCCTACCCCGAAGAAGAGTTCTGGCAGGATCTGCTGAAGGTTACCGGCGGCAAGACCGACGAAGCGCTGGCACGCCGCGTGATCCGGGAATCAGCCACGGTGCGGGGCTGGATGCGCCGCCATGGGGTGCATTTTCAGAAATCCTTGTCAGGTACCTTGCATCTCTCGCGCACCAACGCTTTTTTCATGGGTGGGGGCAAAGCCTTGGTGAATGCCTATTACCGCAGCTTGCAGAACCTGGGTGGGCAAGTGCGGTACACCGCCCCGGTGCGGCACATTGAGCTGGATCCTCCGGCTGGCTCCGGGCAGGTGCGATTCAAAGCCGCTGTTCTGGACAGCGGTGAGCGCGTTGAAGCCCGCGCCTGCGTTGTGGCCAGTGGTGGGTTCGAATCCAACCGCGACTGGCTGCGCGAAGCCTGGGGACAGAATGAGCGTGGTGAATGGCCAGCTGACAACTTTCTCATCCGTGGCACGCGTTTCAACCAGGGTGTGTTGCTGAAAAACCTGATGGCCCAGGGTGCAGACACCCTGGGTGACGCTACCCAGGCCCACATGGTGGCGATTGACGCACGGGCTCCGCTGTACGACGGCGGCATTTGTACCCGCGTGGACTGCGTCAGCCTCGGCATCATGCTGAACCAGGACGGCCAGCGTTTCTACGACGAAGGCGAGGACTTCTGGCCCAAGCGCTATGCCATCTGGGGCCGTTTGGTGGCACAGCAACCGGGCCAGATGGGGTA
>JBDKJB010000251.1:0-4028 GCA_039796835.1 Pseudomonadota bacterium
GAACCATACGAAGCGCCGAGGATGAGGATGTTGAATTGTTGGTGCATGGCGACCCCAGTCTTCCTCGAAGTATGCGGCATTTCACAGAATTTTGTTGCGCCGCAACATTTTTAGTCCGCAGTCTCTAGAAAAAAACCACAGCAGCCGGGGCAGGCGGCACCGACACCCCCTTCCGCCGACTCCTGTTTCGGCTGCGCCAAAGACCGAAGGCACCTCCGCCATCGGAGGTACCGCAAGTTCAGTGGAACTGCTCTTCTTCCGTCGAGCCGGTCAGCGCGGTCAGCGACGAGGCACCGCCCTGGATGGCCATGGTCACTTCATCGAAGTAGCCCGTGCCGACTTCCTGCTGGTGGCTGACGAAGGTATAACCACGGTCGCGGGCCGCGAATTCGGGCTCCTGCACCTTCTCGACGTAGGCGGTCATGCCGCGCTTCACGTAGTCCTGGCTCAGATCGAACATGTGGTACCACATGTTGTGGATGCCGGCCAGCGTGATGAACTGGTACTTGTAGCCCATGGCGCCGATTTCGCGCTGGAACTTGGCGATGTCGGCGTCGTTGAGGTTCTTCTTCCAGTTGAACGAGGGCGAGCAGTTGTACGCCAGCATCTTGCCGGGGAACTTCTTGTGCACGGCGTCGGCGAAGTCCTTGGCGAACTGCAGGTCCGGCGTGCCGGTCTCGGCCCACACCAGGTCAGCGTACTCGGCATAGGCCAGGGCACGCGACACGGCCTGGTCGAAGCCCTTGCGGGTCTTGTAGAAGCCTTCGGGGGTGCGCTCGCCGGTCAGGAAAGGCTTGTCGTTGGCGTCGTGGTCGCTGGTCAGCAGGTCAGCGGCCTCGGCGTCCGTGCGGGCGATCACGAGTGTGGGCACCCCGCAGACGTCGGCTGCAAAACGTGCGGCGATGAGCTTCTGCACGGACTCGTTGGTGGGCAGCAGCACCTTGCCGCCGAGGTGGCCGCACTTCTTGGCGCTGGATAGCTGGTCTTCAAAGTGCACGCCGCCCGCGCCGGCCTTGATGCAGGCCTTCATCAGCTCAAACGCGTTGAGCACGCCGCCGAAGCCAGCTTCGGCGTCGGCCACGATGGGGGCGAAGTAGTCGGTATAGCCCTTGTCTCCAGGGCCCACGCCCTTGGACCACTGGATTTCATCGGCACGGGTGAAGGTGTTGTTGATGCGCTCGACGACCTTGGGCACCGAGTCCACAGGATAGAGGGATTGGTCCGGGTACATGGCGGAATACTCGTTGTTGTCGGCGGCGACTTGCCAGCCCGACAGGTAGATGGCCTTCACGCCGGCCTTGACCTGCTGCATGGCTTGGCCACCCGTGAGCGCGCCCAGGCAATTGACATAGGGCTCGTTGTTCACCAGGTCCCAGAGCTTTTCGGCACCGCGGCGGGCCAGGGTGTGCTCCACCGGCAGCGAGCCGCGTAGACGCACTACATCGGCGGCGCTGTAGCCGCGTTTGATACCCTTCCAGCGCGGGTTGGTGGCCCAGTCTTTTTCCAGGGCGACGATCTGTTGTTCGCGGCTGAGTTGTTCGGTCAGGCTTTGTGGCATTTGAGCACTCCTTGCAGGTTGAAAATCGGAACTCCGGGACAGGCCCACCAACATCGCTTCATGCGCTGTTTGATGGCTTGATTCTATGTCTTATATAAGACCAATCCTGTTCTTTGGTCTTTTAGATGACTTTTTTTTATTCTTTTAAAATCAACGATATAAATTATTCTTTTCACAATACAATTTTCAAATTCTCATATTGAGAAATTATTTTGCGTTGCACCATTTTTATTTTTGCATGATGAAACTCAATTCGCGGCGTGAAAAGCAACTTGCTCGGACCTTGGCAAGGTGACTGGCCACATCATGCACCCATCCAAGCTTGTCGCCTACGTCTGCCTGGGCCTGAGCATGGCACTGGTGGGAACGTATGTGGCCTTGTCCAAACCCATGGTGGCGGCATTTCCTGTGTTCCTGCTGGCCTGGTTGCGTTTCGGCATTGCCTCTGTGGCCATGTGGCCGTGGCTGAAGAAGCCGCCGGACGAAGCTCCTCTGTCCGGCCAGACCAAGCGCCTGCTCTTTTTGCAATCCTTCCTTGGCAACTTCCTGTTTTCGGTCTGCATGCTGTTTGGTGTGAGCATGACCAGCGCTGTGTCCGCGGGGGTCATCATGGCGTCCATTCCGGCCGTCGTCGCGCTGCAGGGAAGCATTTTCCTGCGCGAACGCGTGGACAACCGGACCTGGTGTGCCATCGGACTCGCTGCCGCCGGCATGGTGATGTTGTCCATGCAGAAAGCCTCAGGAGCAGGCCACGTCCCCGAACCAGGCGCAGCCCCACTGCACAACCCCCTGTGGGGAAATCTCCTGGTGTTTATAGCGGTGGTGTGCGAAGCCTCGTACGTCGTCATCGGCAAGCGCCTGTCGGCCAGCCTGGGCCCCAAGCGGGTGAGCGCGTTGATCAACTTGTGGGGCTTGATGCTGGTGACGCCGCTGGGCCTGTGGGCAGCCAGGGGATTTGCTTTTGATGGTGTCACTTGGGACGTCTGGGCCCTGCTGGTGTTCTACGCGCTGGCCGCCAGCATGTGGTCGGTGTGGCTCTGGATGACCGGACTGAAGGCCGTGCCCGCCGTCCAAGCGGGTGTGTTCACGGTGATGCTGCCTGTTGCCGCCGTGGCGGTGGGCGTGGCCTGGCTCGACGAAAGCCTCAGCGGCATGCAAATGGCTGCTTTTGCCCTGGCCCTCGGGGGACTGCTTCTGGCCACGGTGCCCCATCGCAAATCTGACGAGAAAACCCGAAATTTCCCCCTCTGAGCCCTCTCGGGGCAAAAAAAACAACATCCGGACCTGAAAATGGCCTTTCCGCTATGGAAATTGCACTGTTTCTCCAGTAGCATCCGCCTTGCCAGCTGAGGATGCTGCGTAGCTGGTGACTTCTCCAACTTCTAGAAGGACATTCCAACCATGGCAACTGCAAAAAAAGCTCCCGCAAAAAAAGCTGCGGCTAAGAAGGCTCCGGCCAAGAAAGCCGCACCGGCGAAAAAGGCTCCGGCCAAGAAAGCCGCTCCCGCCAAGAAGGCTCCGGCCAAGAAAGCCGCACCGGCGAAAAAGGCTCCAGCCAAGAAAGCCCCAGCCAAAAAACGCGCCGTCAATGCCGCATTCATGAAGGCCATGACACCCAGCGCCGCTCTGGCGGCCATCGTCGGGGCCAGCCCCCTGCCGCGCACCGAGGTGGTCAGCAAGATGTGGACCTACATCAAGAAGAACAAGCTGCAGGACGCCGTGAACAAACGCATGATCAATGCCGATGCGCAGTTGAAGGCCGTGTTCAACAAGGCCCAGGTGTCGATGTTCGAAATGGCCGGCCTGATTGGCAAGCACCTCAAGTAATCGTTTGATGCATTCCCGAAAAGGCCGCAGCGATGCGGCCTTTTTTTTGCCCACTTGTGGTATGTTCCCGCCATGAAAAAGACGATTGAGCGTTGGTTCGACAGCGACATTGGATACAGCTTCCGTTCATCCCCCATCGCAATTGCGGCTGCCGCGGTGGCGCTCCTGTGCCTGTTCTGTGCTGCCTTCGCCAACCTGGTGTCGCCCTACAACCCCTTTGATCTGGCCACCCTCGACCTCAATGACGCCCGTCGCCCGCCGGTGTGGTCTGCGGAGGGCTCGTCCAAGCACCTGCTGGGCACCGACGACCAGGGGCGAGACATCCTGTCAGCCCTGTTCTACGGCGCCCGCATCTCCTTGGTGGTCAGCATCGTGGCGGTGGGTCTGTCGGTGTTGATTGGTGTGAGCCTGGGCCTGCTGGCGGGGTTCAAGGGCGGGTGGATTGATACCGTGCTCATGCGCCTGTGCGACGTCATGCTGTCCTTCCCGGCCATCCTGGTCGCGCTGCTGATTGCTGGCGTGGGTCGCGCACTTTTTCCCAACGCCCAGGAGTCTGTCGCGTTTGGCGTCCTGATCCTGTCGATCACGCTCACCGGCTGGGTGCAGTACGCCCGCACGGTGCGGGGGTCTACCCTGGTCGAGC
>JBDKJB010000252.1:0-4004 GCA_039796835.1 Pseudomonadota bacterium
CAGCGAATGGTAGCGCGCCTTGAATTCATCGAACGTCTTGCGCTGATAGGCCTTGACCACATCCGAGACAAATTGTTCTGCATGGATGTAGAGAACTTTGGCCTGGGGGGTGTCGTGAACCAGTTGATTGCCGACGGCATGCATCAGATGGGTTTTGCCCAGACCCACACCGCCATAAATGAACAAGGGGTTGTACAACTGCCCAGGTGAGCCTGCCACATGCATGGCTGCTGCCCGGGCCATGCGGTTGGCGGAACCCTCGACGAGGTTGTCAAAACTCAGCGACGTGTTGAGCCGATTGCGATCCGCATCAAGGGGTTTGTCCACACCCGGATCAATGCCGGCGTGGGTCCAGGTGACCTCCGGAGATCTAGCAGACGAAGGCTTAAAAACCGCTTCTTTGGGTGCAAGCGCTAACTCCACGGCGATCGGAATACCTGCCAACTGTTGCAGGGCAGCAGCAATTTTGGCGCTGTACTGTGCGCGGATCCAGTCCAGTTTGAAGCGGTTGGCGACCAGCAGGGTCAGTCGGCTCAGGTCGTCGCTGACCGTGGCAGCCAAGGGTTGAATCCAGGTATTGAACTGATGCTCGGGAATGTCCTGGGCGAGGAGGGAGAGGCAGTCCAGCCAGAGTTGTTCACCTTTGGAGTCGACGGAATCAGACATTCAGAACACGGGCCGTTGTTGTGGATAGATGGATTGTATACGCCCGGTCCCGAGGCAGTTATCAAAATGTTATCCACAACCCACAGGCATTCTTCGGACAAGATCTTTCAGACACGCCTTATGAATCTTGTCTACGTCGTTGAAAACAGGGGATTTTTCAGCGATAATGGAAGGCTTTTCCAGTCGCATTCGCCAGACCACAGCCGTGTAGCCCAGCCTGCAGGGAGTCGCTGAGCGGGAGAGATCATCATGAAACGTACCTATCAACCTTCCAAAATCCGCCGCGCTCGCACCCATGGCTTTCTGGTTCGCATGAAGACCCGCGGCGGCCGCGCTGTCATCAACGCGCGCCGTGCCAAGGGCCGCAAACGCCTGGCGGTCTGACACAGACGCGCGGCTGCGGTGGGTCCCCATGCGGTGACCGCACATGGTTCAGCACCTGAAATCGAAGGCCCTGTTCCAGGCCGCGCTGGGCAACCGGCCAAGTTCCTCCACCCGGCACTTTGCCTTGCACAGGGTGGTGACCGTTGGGCAAACCGCCCCCATGATTGGCGTCGTCATTCCCAAGCGATGGGCCAAACGGGCAGCCACACGCAATCTCATCAAGCGCCACATCTACACCATGTTTGTCGCTCGCTCTACGCAGTTGGCTGCAGCGACCGTGGTGGTCCGTCTGCGTCGACCCTGGGAGCCTGCACAGTTTCCCAGCGCACAGTCTCGGGCGTTGGCCGTGGCCGTAAAGCACGAACTGGCCGGACTGGTCCAGGGATGCATGGCCCTCACGCCAGGGGCGGCTGAAGCATGAAAGCCGTGCTCTTGGGGGTGATCCAGGCCTATCGCCTTCTGCTGAGCCCCTGGTTAGGCAGCGCCTGCCGGTTTGAGCCCACCTGTTCCCTGTATGCCCATGAAGCCATCCAGTCGCATGGCGCGACCCTGGGCAGTGTTCTGGCGGGCAGGAGACTGTTGCGCTGCCATCCCTGGTGCGATGGTGGGCCGGACCCGGTGCCCCACCCTGCGCCCAGATTGTTCCCCTTCCTTTGCGGAAAATAAACAGCATGAATGACATTCGTCGAACCATTTTGTGGGTGATTTTTGGCTTCTCCATGGTGATGCTGTGGGATCAATGGCAGCTCCACAACGGCAAACAGGCAACGTTTTTCCCTGTGCCGCCAAAACCCACGGCTGCGGCTTCAGCGCCCCTTCCGGGCGGGGCGCCAGTCGCGTCAGGTGTGCCGGCGGTGGTCGGTGCTGCGTCCGTGCCTGGTACTTCTTCCGGGGCGCCAACGGTGGTCCCAGTTGCGGTGGCCAAACCCAAGGAAACCATTGTCCTGAAGTCCGATGTGCTGCGCCTGGACATCGACACCGACGGCGGTTCGGTGGTACGTAGCGAATTCCTCAAGCACGTCGACACAGACGACCGTACCAAAAACGTGGTCTTGCTGGACCAAAGCCCAAGCCGCCGCTACGTGGCCCAGACCGGCGTGGTGGGGGGTACAGTCCCCTTCCCAACACATGTGACGCCCATGACTGCGTCACCAGGTGAGCGCAGCCTGGGCAAGGAGGCCAGTGCGGTCGAGCTGCGCCTCGAGTCTGCGGATCTGGGGGGCGTCAAACTGATCAAGACCTATACGCTGGCCCGGGGGTCCTACGCGGTCAAGGTCCGGCACGATATCACCAATACAGGCGCTGTGCCGCTGAACCCGCAGCTGTATGTGCAGTTGGTGCGCGACGGAACCAAACCCCCGGGCGACTCGGCGTTCTATTCCACGTTCACGGGCCCCGCTGTGTACACCGAAGCCAAAAAATACCAGAAGGTCGAGTTCGCCGACATCGACAAGGGCAAGATTGACATTGAAAAGAACTCTGCCAATGGGTATGTGGCCATGGCGCAGCACTACTTTGCCAGCGCCTGGTTGCTGGCGGATGGCGTCCAGCGCGAGCTGTTCATGCGCAAGGTGGACAACAACCTGTATTCAGTGGGCATGATCACTCCCCTGGGCACGCTGGCCCCGGGTGCCAGCAAATCGGTGGAGGCGCGCCTGTTCGCCGGTCCCCAGGAAGAAAACATGCTTGAGGGCCTGACCCCGGGCCTGGAGCTGTTGAAGGACTACGGGTGGCTTACCGTGCTGGCCAAACCGCTCTATTGGCTGCTGGTGTGGCTGTACAGCTTCATTCAGAACTGGGGATGGGCGATTGTGGCCTTGGTGTTCCTGCTGAAGGTCGCCTTTTACTGGCTCAATGCCAAGGCTTATTCCAGCATGGCCAAGATGAAGGCCATCAACCCGCGCGTGATGGAGATGCGGGAACGGCTCAAGGACAACCCCCAGCAGATGCAGCAGGAGATGATGAAGATCTACCGAGAGGAAAAAGTCAACCCGCTGGGTGGCTGTTTCCCGATCATGGTGCAGATCCCTGTATTCATTGCGCTGTATTGGGTGTTGTTGTCCAGTGTGGAGATGCGTAATGCCCCTTGGGCGCTGTGGATCAAAGACCTGGCTGCACCCGACCCGTATTACGTCTTGCCGCTGGTGATGACGCTCACGACCATGTTGCAGACTGCGCTGAACCCGGCGCCGCCGGATCCGATGCAGGCCAAACTGATGTGGATCATGCCCTTGGCGTTCTCGGTGATGTTCTTCTTTTTCCCGGCAGGCCTGGTGCTGTACTGGATCACGAACAACATCCTGTCGATCGCTCAGCAGTGGATCATCAACACCCGCATGGGTGTGCCCCCGCAGTTCAACCTGCCCAAATTCTCTTGAGCATGTGTCAACCCCTCCCGGTGCCCCATCTGACACCATAGTGGCCATCGCCACGGCGGCTGGCCGTGGCGCGGTGGGCATCGTGCGGGTGTCGGGGCGCGGGCTGGAGGCCATCGCGCAAGGCATGGTCGGTCGGCTGCCCCAGCCGCGCGTGGCGACCTTCCTGCCCTTTCTGGCGGCGGACGGCACAGCCATCGACAAAGGCCTGTGCATCCATTTTCCGGCACCCCATTCCTACACTGGAGAAGATGTCCTGGAGTTTCAGGCCCATGGCGGGCCAGTGGTGCTGCAGCTCTTGCTGTCCCGTTGCCTGGAGCTGGCTGGCGCGCGCGCGCGCCTGGCGCGGCCCGGGGAGTTCAGCGAGCGCGCTTTCCTGAATGGCAAGATCGATCTGCTGCAGGCTGAAGCGATCGCCGACCTGATCGATGCCAGCACCGAGGCTGCCGCGCGCAGTGCCAGCCGAGCCGTGGCCGGAGACAACTCATCCGAGTTGCACGGGTTGCGGGATGCGCTCATCCACCTGCGCATGCTGGTCGAAGCGACGCTGGATTTTCCGGAAGAGGACACCGACGACTT
>JBDKJB010000253.1:0-3975 GCA_039796835.1 Pseudomonadota bacterium
TTGTCCCGGTACATGTGCAAGTCTCTGCTGCCGGTATGGGGTGCTGGGCGAAAAAATTCGAACAGGCTGAGTGGCTGCCACCATCGGAGGTGCACAGGGCCGCATTGCCTGCACCCTTGAAGAAACTGCTGGCGGCGAGCTTGTAACCTAAGTGAGCCAGCCCGCCGAGGTGGGCGAAAAGCGGCCGGGTTGACTGTCAAGCTCTCGATGGCGGCGCAACGTGGCCCATCGGGGGGCAAACGCATCTGCCAGCTGCTCGACGATGTAAACGGACCGGTGTTGCCCGCCGGTGCAGCCGATGGCGACAGTCACGTAGCTGCGGTGGTCACGAGCCAGGGAATCGAGCCAATGGTTCAAGAACCCGTCGATGTGCCGCAGCATGTCGCCCACTTCAGGCTGATCCTGCAGAAAGGTGGCCACCGCCTCATCACGCCCCGTGAGCTGACGCAGTTCAGGGTCGTAATGCGGGTTGGGCAACATGCGCACATCGAACACAAAGTCCGCGTCCGTGGGGATGCCGCGCTTGAACGCAAAGGATTCGAAAGCCAACGTAAGCTGCCCCTGGTTGGCCGACACCAAGGATTTGACATAGCCCTGGAGCTGAGACGGGCGGATGACGCTGGTGTCTATGACGTGAGCCTGTTCGCGCAGGTCCGCCAGCAGCTCTCGTTCCAGTTCGATGGCGTCAATCAGCGCACGGCGATCATCGGACAAAGAATGGCTGTTGTCGGTCTGGGACAGGGGGTGTTTGCGGCGAGACTCCGAATACCGTCGGACCAGGGTGGCTGTGGTGGAGTCGAGAAACAGGGACTTCACATCCACCCCATCTTGCCGCAATGCGCGCAACTGGCTGGGCACGAGTGGAAGAGACGTAGCGCTGCGAACATCCATGGCGATCGCAATTCGGCTGGCCTTGTTTTGCATTTCCAGTTCAACGAGCTGGTCCAACAGCTCGGGCGGAAGGTTGTCCACGCAGTAATAGCCGGCGTCCTCAAGAGCGTGGAGCGCCACGGATTTGCCAGATCCTGACATGCCTGTGATGAGGACAATTTCCATGGTGCTTGGTGGGAAATTTTTAGAGTTGAGAAGGGGTCAGCAGTTCCCGGGCATGCGCCAGAGAGGTATTGGACAAGCGCTCACCGCCCAGCATGCGGGCAATCTCGGTCACACGCTCTTCGGCACCGATGCGCTCCACATGGCTGGTCGTGCTGTCGTCCGACGATGACTTGCTCACCAGCAGGTGATTGTCGGCACAGGCCGCCACCTGCGGCAGGTGGGTGACTGCCAGCACCTGCCTGTCGACACCCAACTGCTTCATCAGGCGGCCGACGGTTTCAGCCACGGCACCACCCACGCCAGAATCGACCTCGTCGAAGATCAAGGTTTGCGCGCCACCCAAACGGCTGGTGGTGACCGATATGGCGAGAGAAATGCGAGACAGTTCACCACCCGAGGCCACCTTGTTCACCGGACGCAAGGCCGCGGAAGGATGGCCACTCATCAGAAAGCTGATGTTCTCCAGGCCATGCTGTGCTCCCTGCTGAGCACCTCCTTCAATGGGGTCGAGCTTCACCTCAAATCGTCCGCCCGGCATGCCCAGACCCTGCATGGCCTGGGTGACCGCCCCGCTCAATCGGACAGCGGCCTTCTTGCGAAATTTGCTCACAGTCATGGCACGCGCTGAATATCTCTGCTGCGCCTCATCCACCGCGGTGCGCAAGGCACCCAAGTCACTGCTGGTGCCAAGCAGTGCCAGCTCTTTTTTCCAGTGAAGCCATGTCGCAAACAGTTCCTCTGGCGGCCGACGGTAGCGCCGCGCCAGGGACACCCAGGCGGAGAGGCGTTGATCCAGTTCGTCCAGGCGGATTGGATCGGGGTCGGTCCTGCGAAGGAATTGAACTCCGGTTCGATCCGGGCCTGCTCCTGCAAGTGACGTTGTGCGTGGGCCAGGGAGGCCAGGGCCCCGCCCTCTGACCCCTCACCCAGAGAGCCCAGGGCAGCCTGGGCTGCCTCGATCAAGGCCTGGGCATGGGCCAGCCTGCTGTGTTCGGCGTTCAGTTCAGGCCATTCGTGCTCTGTGGGGGCGAGCTTGTCCACCTCCCCCACCTGCCACTGCAAGCGCTCAAGCTCGCTTTGCAGGCTGTCCTGAGAGGCCAGGGCCGAGGCCAGCGCTGCCTGAGCCGTCCGCCACTCGGTCCAGGCGGCCTGCATGTTCGACGTGTCGATCTCACCATAGGCATCCAGCAAGGCGCGCACCGAGGCAGGTCGGGTCAGGCTCTGCCAGGCGTGTTGGCCGTGGATGTCGAGCAGTTGCTCTCCCAGTTCACGCAATTGACCGACCGTGCAAGGGCTGCCGTTGATCCAGGCGCGGTTTTTCCCTTGGGCGTCTACCACCCGGCGAAGCAGCAGGCTGTCCGCACTGGCCTCAAAGCCACACTCCAGCAACCACCGCTGAGAAGCTGCGGACAGGTCAAATTCCGCAGAGACTTCTGCGCGCGCGGCGCCTTCTCGAATCGCCCCGAGATCGGCTCGACCACCGGTGGCCAGCTGCAGCGCGTCTACCAGGATGGACTTGCCTGCTCCGGTCTCTCCAGTCAGAACGCTGAACCCCGCGTCGAACTCCAGTTCCAGTTCGGCGACGATCACGAAATCCCGAAGGACGATGCGCTTGAGGGCCATGATCAGACGGCCCCTTCGTTCCAGTGCAGCTTGCGCCGCAGGGTATCGAAATAAGTCCAGCCCTTCGGGTGCAGAAAGCGCACCGAGTGCTCTGACCGGCGCACCACGATGCGGTCACCGATCATCAGGGAGGCAAGCGACTGCATGTCGAAATTTGCACTCGCATCGCGGCCGGCCACCAGCTCGATGGCCACTTCGGCACTGTTGGAAAGCACAACCGGCCTGTTGGACAGAGTGTGCGGTGCGATGGGCACCAGCACCCAACCGGGCAGGTCGGGGTGCAGCAGGGGTCCTCCCGCAGACAAGGCGTAAGCGCTGGACCCAGTGGGGGTCGCAACAATCAGGCCGTCGGCACGCTGATTGGCCACAAAATGGCCATCCACCTCCACCCGCATTTCCACCATACCAGAGGTGGCTCCCCTGTTGACCACCACTTCGTTCATGGCCAGTGCATCAAACACAGGTCGGCCATCGCGAAGCACTTGCGCTTGCATCAGGCCACGCTGGTCTTCGGTGTAGTATCCATTCAGCATCGGGGCCAGAACGTTCTCGTACCCCTCGAGCGGAATGTCTGTGACGAAACCCAGCCGTCCCTGGTTGATGCCAATCAGTGGCACTTTGTGGCGGGCCAGTTGCCGACCGATGCCCAGCATCGTCCCATCACCGCCAACCACCAGACCCAGATCACATTTTTTTCCGATGGCAGCCACATCCAAGGCCGGGTGGCTCGTCATGCCCAGTGATGTGGCGGTGTCACGGTCCAAAGACACCTCGCAGCCCTGGCGGTGCAAAAAAGCAGCAATGTCGTCCAGTGCTGCCCGCGCTCGCACTCCCGCCGCGCCAGAAGACGGGGCGTTGTACTTTCCGAACAGGGCTACATGGCGGAAGCGCGACGGCATGCGTAAATTAAATCATGGAACGAGGGGGCTCTGCCATCAATACAATGTTTCGATGCTGGATGAACGAGCCAAGATGCTGATGAAGGCGCTGGTCGAGCGCTACATTGCCGAAGGGCAGCCAGTGGGTTCGCGCACCTTGTCGCGTGCCTCAGGGCTCGATCTGTCCCCGGCCACCATCCGCAACGTGATGTCTGATCTGGAGGAGCTCGGGCTTATCGCCAGCCCGCACACTTCGGCCGGCAGGGTCCCTACGGCGCGTGGCTACCGACTGTTTGTCGACACTATGCTGACGGTCCAGCGGGGCCAGATTCATGCCCAAAGCATTGCTCCGGACCAACCCCAACGCGTTATCAGCAACGCGGCGCAGCTGCTTTCCAACCTGTCTCAGTTTGTCGGC
>JBDKJB010000254.1:0-3964 GCA_039796835.1 Pseudomonadota bacterium
ACAGGGCCCGGACGGCCTGCGCACCGTCGGTGGCATGCCCGCCGACTTTGACCTGAAGCAGCATGGGCTCACCCGTCTGCGGGTGGCCGCACGGGGAGGCGCGGTGTTTGCCAGCTTTGACTCCGATGTGCCCAGCCTGGAAGACTACCTCGGCCCCAAGATCTGCAGCTACTTTGACCGCGTATTCAGCGGCCGCCCGCTCACCCTGCTGGGCTACAACCGGCAGCGCATCCCCGGCAACTGGAAGCTGATGCAGGAGAACATTAAAGACCCTTACCACCCCGGCTTGCTGCACGCCTGGTTTGTCACCTTCGGACTCTGGCGCTCCGACAACAAATCCGAGCTGTGGATGGATGAGCATTTCCGCCACGCGGCCATGTGTTCACGCCGGGGCCATGCCGGGCAGGCCAGTCAGGCCACGGCGGGTGTGACCAGCTTCAAGCAAAACATGCAACTGCACGACGACCGCTTTCTGGACGTGGTGCACGAGCCCTGGTGGGGCGAACCGACCGCCGTCATGACCACCGTGTTCCCCAGCCTCATCATCCAGCAGCAGGTCAACTCCCTGTCCACCCGCCACATTCAGCCCGACGGTCCGGATCACTTTGACTTTGTGTGGACGCATTTCGGTTTTGCCGATGACACGCCCGAGATGACGCGCCGACGCCTGCGCCAGGCCAACCTGTTTGGTCCGGCCGGCTTTGTCAGCGCTGACGACGGCGAAGTGATCGAATTCAGCCAGGACAGCTTCATCGCCCATGAGGGCGATGCGCACTCGACCGTGGTGGAGCTGGGGGGCAGAAGTGCCGAGAACACCGACCACATGGTCACCGAGACACTCATCCGGGGCATGTACGCCTACTGGCGCCAGGTGATGGAGCGCTGACGATGACGCTTTCTGCCGAAGACACCCTGAGCCTGCTGGCCTTCTACCAGCACTATGCCGAAACACTCGACAGCGGCAAGCTGCAGGACTGGCCCTTGCTGTTCACCGAAGACTGCATCTACAAAGTGCAGTCGCGCGAGAACTTCGACCGCGGTCTGCCGTTGGCTACGCTGGCGTTTGAAAGCCAGGGCATGCTGAAGGACCGTGTGTACGGCATTGAGGAAACCCTGTACTACGAGCCCTACTGGCAGCGGCATGTGGTCGGTGCCCCCTTGGTCGACGCGGTGGACCGCAGCGCTGCCGGTTTGCGGGTCCGCGCCCGCGCCAGCTACGCCGTGTTCCGTACCAAGCCGGACCGCGTGACCGAGGTGTACAACGTGGGCCGCTATGTGGACGAACTGTGGCAGACGCCCGGCGCCGCCCATGGTTGGTTGTTGAAGAGCAGAATCTGCGTGTTTGACAGTGACCTGATCCTCAACTCGATGATCTATCCTGTGTGATTCGGGCGGGAAATGCAACATCTTGCAGAAAATTTCGCCACAATTTTCTCACCCCTCAAATTCATGCATTAAAATGCATATTCCCTTTTAGGAGACTCTCGTGAACTCTCGCCGCCTCGTCCTGACCCGCAGCGCCGCCCTTGTCGGCGCCGCATCCACCGGCCTGCTGCTGCCCGAAATCGCCCGCGCTCAGAGCGGAAAAGTGCGTGTCGGCTTCATGCTGCCTTACACCGGCAATTTCGCCTCTCTGGGTGTCAACATTGAAAACGGCGTGCGCATGGCCATCCAGGAGCGCGGCGGCAAGCTTGGCGGGCGCGACATCGAATGGTTCAAGGTGGATGACGAGTCCGAGCCGGCCAAGGGCGTTGAAAACGCCAACAAGCTGGTGCAGCGTGACAAGGTGGATGTGCTGATCGGCACCGTGCATTCGGGCGTGCAGATGGGCATCCAGCGGGTGGCGCGCGAGTCGGGCGTGCTAAACCTCATCCCCAATGCGGGTGTGCTGGCGGCCACGCGCGCGCTGTGCGCTCCCAACGTGTTTCGAACGAGCTTCGCCAACAGCCAACCCACACGCGCTCTCGGTCCGGCCATGCTGGCCAAGGGCCACAAGAAAGCCGTCTGGATCACCTGGAAGTATGCCGCCGGTGACGAAGCCTTTGAAGGCTTCAAGGAGGGCTACGTCGCTGGTGGCGGCACGATCGTCAAGGAACTGGGACTGCCTTTCCCGAACGTGGAGTTCCAGGCTCTGCTGACCGAGATTGCGGCGCTCAAGCCTGATGCCGTCGCCTGTTTCTTCGCTGGCCCGGGTGCAGGCAAGTTCATGCGGGATTACGCCGCTGCTGGCCTCAAGGGCAAGATTCCGCTGTATGGGTCGGGTTTCCTGACCGAAGGCGTGCTCGACGACGCCACCGCCCCGGCAGCCCAGGGCGTGATGTCCACCCTGCACTACAGCGATTCACTCGACACCCCGCGCAACAAGGCCTTCCGCAACGCCTTTGCCGTGGCCTACAAGCTGCAACCTGATGTGTATGCCGTACAAGGCTACGACACCGGCCTGCTGTTGTCGCAGGCGATGGCGACCGTGAAGGGTGACATGAGCAAAAAGGCCGCGCTGTACAAGGCGCTGGAGACCACCACGGTGGACAGCCCGCGCGGCAAATGGACCATGAGCAAGGCCCATAACCCGGTGCAGGACATTTACCTGCGGGTGGTGGAGGGCAAGGAGAACAAGGTGCTGGGGGTGGCCGCCAAGCAGTTGGCAGACAGCGGCGCAGGCTGCAAGCTCGGCTGACCGTCCCGGTTTTGGATTTCGCCACCTTTCTCATCCAGCTGCTCAACAGCGTCCAGTACGGGCTGCTGCTGTTCATGCTGGCGTCCGGCCTGACGCTGATCTTCGGCATCATGGGCGTGGTCAATCTGGCGCACGGCGGTTTCTACATGCTGGGCGCTTATCTGGCCTGGGCGCTGGCGGGGCTCACAGGATCGCTGACAGCCGCCATCCTGTTGGGTGTGGTGCTGGCGGTAGCGTTCGGGCTGGGGCTGGAATGGCTGCTGTTCCGGCATTTCTATCATCGCGACCACCTGGACCAGGTGCTGTTGACCTTCGGGCTGATCTACATCTTTGAGGAGCTGCGCTCGATCCTGTGGGGCGACGACGTGCATGGCGTGAAGGTGCCCGAATTGTTGGGCGCCTCGATCCCGCTCACCGACACGCTGTCGTATCCGGTGTACCGGCTGTTCATGTCGGGCATCTGCCTGTTGATCGCCCTGGCTCTGCATCTGCTGATCAGCCGGACCCGCCTGGGCATGAAGATCCGTGCCGGAGCCTTCAATCACGACATGGCCGAGGCCCTGGGGGTGAACGTGAAGCTCATCCATGCGGTCGTGTTTGCCATGGGTGTGGCCCTGGCTGCGGTGGCCGGCATGATCGCCGCACCGGTGTCCAGCGTCTATCCTGGCATGGGCTCCCCGGTGCTGATCATGTGCTTTGTGGTGGTGGTGATCGGCGGTATCGGTTCGGTCCGGGGCGCCATGATCTCCGCGCTGTTGGTGGGGCTCGTGGACACCTTCGGCAAGGTTCTGCTGCCGCAGGTGTCTGGCATGCTCGTGTACATGCTCATGGCGGCTGTCCTGCTCTGGAAGCCGGAAGGCCTGTTCAAGCAATGAGCGCCGCTGCCGCCAACCTGGAAGCCCTGCCCCGGGGCCTGCAGATCACGCTGGGGCTGGGCCTGGTGGCACTGGCCGCCTTTCCCTGGGTGGGTTCCGACTTTTATGTGCAGATGGTGTCGCGCATGATGATCATGGCCATTTTTGCCATGAGCCTCGACCTGCTGCAGGGCGTCACGGGCCTGGTGTCGCTGGGTCATGCGGCCTATTTCGGGCTGGCCGGCTACGCGCTGGCCTTCATCACCCCGCAAGACAGTCCCGTCAGCCTGTGGTGGACACTGCCGCTGGCCATGGCTGCGTCTGGTCTGGCCGCGTTGGTGATCGGCTTTTTTGTGGTGCGGACGCACGGCATCTACTTCATCATGGTCACCATGGCCTTCGCACAGATGGTGTTCTACCTGTTCTTCGACAA